>DASSGI010000264.1:0-7316 GCA_035857655.1 Casimicrobiaceae bacterium
CCGCGCATTTCTGGATCTCTTCGATATGGCGAACGCCGATCATTCCGGCACCGGCCACCGCAATGCGAAGCTTGCGCATGACGCGCCTCCGAACGATGTGTCCCGGCGACGATTGAAAAGCACATTCGCCGGCCAGTCACCTAACTAAGGTTTGGGGCTACTCGGCGGCTCGCGCTACGGTAGGGGCGCCGTCGATTGTCGTGCGGATGATCGATGCTCGCACGGTTGCCTTGCCGCCGTCGGTATCGATGCGGTATGAGTGCGCGGTTTCACGCGGACGCGCCGCCGAAGACGCGCGACTCAGGTGCTGACGAAGAACGTCGCGACGAGCGCGGCGAGCGCGACCCCTTGCAGGATCACGCGATACGCCATCCAGTGCTCGTCGTCGAACGGGCTCGCCTCGGCGCCGTTGTAAACCATCGACATGATGCCGAGTGCGAGCGCAGCGACCGTAGCGAGCGTCGCGACAACGACCAACGAAGTGAGGACGAAGCTCATGGGGTGAATCCTCCAGGGGCGCTTCGTCAAAGCATATACGACCACCGATCGTCTTTGGAAGATGACCGCCCCGTAGCGGCGCGCTTGCTGCGTCGCAGCAAGCCCGCCACCGCACCGGGCAGAAGTCAGTTTGCGCGCTTGAGAGCCGCGCGGACACGCTGCCACAGGCGAGAGCTCAGCTCGGCGAGCGCCATCGCCTGCTCCATCCGCGCTCGCGCGTACTCGTACTCGCGATCACGGGTGTCCATGTAACGATCGCTCGAGTCGAGCGCTCGAGCGCGTCTGTCGGGATTGAGATTCATGCTTTCGGCTCCTCGTCATCAAATCAGCGGCGCGAAACCACTCGCGCCGCCTCGTGACAACTTAGGGGCCGCCATCGCAGAACGCCAATCGCATTTTCGGATGGGGGTCATTGCCGAGCGCAATCGAATCGGCAAATACCATGCCGCGAACGAGGCTAAGAGAAGCGCGCCGATCAGCGCAGGAACTCGGGCGTCTGCAAACGAATGCCGAGGGTCGCGAACCACCGCGCCGCGTTGAACGGATTGCCGTAGCTCGCGTAGACCTCGAATCGATCCGGGACGACGATGCCGCGGACCCCGACCTGAAACTTCGCGCGACCCGGTTCGTCGTGAAAGACTTCGGCAAGGAGTTGCACCGTTTCGATCACCGCATACTGGACCGCAGCGGCCGCGAACGCGAACGTGCCCGAACCGTATTGGTACGAAACGCCCAGGTTGAGATCGATCTCGAGATCTTCGCGCGGATACCACGACGCAAGACCCGTCACGTTGAACGCCTGAAACGCCGTCCGTCCGTGCGCTGCGCCCGTGTCGCGATCGCCGGATCCCACCACGCCGAACGACCATTGGCCGTCGTCGCGCGGAAACAGCACGGTCTTCGCCTGAAGGTGGATCAGGCTCGATGTCGGGTCGTCGTCGGGATAAGAGCGCGCGACGCCGACGGCAAGCTCCAGATTGCCGGTGAAATTGCACGCGGGCTGCGCCCAGTACTCGTGGCCGTCATGCGTCGGGTGGTACCAGGCCTCGAGCTGACAGGTTCCGGGCGCGACGATCGCTGCATCGTCGGTGACGAGCGGCTGGCCCGCGTAGAGCGGCGAATTCCCGGCCGCGCACGCAATCGCGATGCTCGATGCCGAAACGAACTTCTTGTTCTTTCGTGACAAGGTCACGCCGATTCCCGTTCACTCCCCCTTGCGATCACCGCATCGACCGCAGCTTCGAGACTGCGCGCCGCCGCTTCGAGCCGGGCGTCGATGCCGGCGACGGTGCGCGCGTCCGCGGCGAGTCCCTCTTCGAACAGCGCCGCCTGGCGCAGCGACTCCGCCGGTGCAGGTCCGCCGCGCAGCGTGCGCTCGGCGATGAATCTCCCTGGGTCCAGCGCCGCGCTGATCGCCGATCGATCGAGTCCGACGGCCGCATCGTGATAGGCGATCGCCGCTTCGTCAAGAAGCGACGGCGTGACGTCGGCAGGTCCCAATCCGCGCTCTTCGCAAAGTCGTACGACGATGCCGACGATCTGATGCGCGGTGCGCCAAGGGAGATCGCGGTCGCGCACCAGCGCCGCCGCAAGATCGGTCGCCGTCGCCCAGTGCCGCCATGCCTGCTCGCGCATGTGCTCCTTGCGGATTGCGAGCGCGGGCAGGAGATCGCAGAACCAGCCCAGGTCGCGCACCGCGTTGTCCGCCGCACGCCAGAGCATGTCGAGCGCGTAGTAGCGCTCGGTGATCGGCAGCCCCGTCGTGCCCTTGAGCGCGTGATACGACGTCACGAAACAGCCGAGCGCCTCGGCGGATGCGCCCTTCACCTCCGCCGGGCCGATCACGTTCTTCTTCTGCATCATGATCGACGACGTGCCGCAGTAGCGGTCCGGGATGTCGACGAACGCGTATTCGCTCGTCGTCCACTGGATGATGTCGTCGGCCCATTTCGCCATCGAGTGATAGAGCACTGCGATGACCGCCGGCGTCTCGATGCTGTCGTCGGCGTTCAGCTCGAGGATCGCATCGGCGCAATTCTCGTGGACCGCGTCGAAGCCGAGCAGCTCCGCGGTGCGCGCTCGATTCACCGGGAAATTCGAACCAACCATGATCGCCGCGCCCGCCGGACTCGTGTTGACGCGGGCGTAGGCGCCGTGCAACCGCTCGAAGTCGCGCGCGAGGTTCGCGGCCCACGACAGCCACAGGTGTGCGAGCGTCATCGGCTGCGCGTGCTGGCCGAAGCTGTAGCCGGGCAGGATCGTATCGGTGTGTCCGCGCGCGAGGTCGATCAGCGTGCGCCGCAACGCATTGACGGCACGCATCAGGGCAAGGAGCTTCTCGCGCTGCAGCGTGTTGATCGCGACCGAGGAGAGATCGCCGGAGCTCCGCGCAAGATGAAAGCGGCCGCCGATGTCCTCGCCGAGGATCCGGATCAGATATTGCTCGCCGGAGTGGAGCCCGCCGCCCACGCGCGCGCGCGTTGCGACGACACCTTCGCTCTCGAGCCGCCGCAATCCGGCGAGGATCGCCGCGCCCGCGCGAGGCTCGAGCAGCCCCTCCTCGACGAGCATCACCGTATGCGCCTTGTCGAACGCGTGGACCGACGGCAGCATCGGCCTCGTCCGCGCGCCGTAGAGTTGCGAGAGTTGCGGCAACTGTTCCTCCGACAGGCGAATGCCGGCGGTCCGATAGCCGCGGTATTCCGAGGATTTCTGCTTGAGCATGGCGATCACTCCGCTCTCAGGAATTGATGAATGGCGCGCGATCCCGCATTATCCACGTCGAACGGGCGAGCCTTGTCGCCCGGCGAAGCGCGAACCAATTCGCGCCATCGAGGAGCCTGCCTGCAATGCCCGACATCGTCCGTCAACCCGGCGCACGCCTCACCGGAGGGGTCGATCCGCGTCTCGCGAAGCGCTTCTATCCGGGTCCGCTTGCAAACCTGCGAAGGAGCTACGGCGCGTTCCATGCGTTCGACAAGGCGCACACCGTTGCCCTGGCGGAGGCGGGACTCGTTCCGCGCGAAGCCGCGCGCGCGATCCTCGCCGGGTTGCGCGAGATGGAAGCACAGGGCGTCGAAGCGGTTCGCGATTCGATGGGCGGCGGGCGTCATTCGGGCGAGGCGTATCTCACCGGGAAGCTCGGCGCCGGTATCGCGGGCTGGATCAACCTCGGCCGCAGCTCCGGCGACCTGGATGCGGTGGCGTGGCGCTACAACCTGCGAGCGCGCCTGCCCGCCGTGCTCGCCGAGATCGGACGATTGCGTGCAAGCCTGCTCGACGTCGCCGAACGCCACGAAGAGACGCTGCTGCCCGCCTACAGCATCGGCCAGCAGGCGCAGACCACGACGCTCGCGCATACGCTGCTCTCCTGGGAAGCGCCGTTCGCGCGCGACGCAGCGCGGGGGCTTTCGATCTACGCGGAGGCGGGCGGCAGCCCGGCGGGATCGGCGATCATGACGGGCTCGACGTTCCCGATCTCGCGCGAGCGGACCGCCGAGCTTCTCGGTTTCGATTCGGTGCAGACCAATACGCGCGATGCGGTCGTGAACCTCGACACGCTGCTGCACGCGCATGGCGTGATCGCGGTCGCGATCTCGAACGCGGTCAGCGTCGCGAGCGACCTCTACCTGTGGAGCATGAGCGAGGTGCGCTTCGTCGAGCTGGACGATGCTTACTGCAGCACGAGCAGCATCATGCCGCAGAAGAAAAATGCGTGGGCGCCGGCGTGGATTCGCGGTCAGGGCTCGCTCGCGCTCGGGCGGCTCTCCGGTGTGTTCGCGCTCTGCAAGATGGAATCCGACGGCCTCGAGGACACGCTGCTCGGACCGTGGCAGCTCTACGAGGCGCTCGACGAGCTCGAGGACATGGCGGCGCTGCTCGCTGGAATGGTGGCTACGATGCGCGTCGACAGGCCGCGCCTGCTCGAAACGGCGCGGCGCGGCTGGACACAGGCAACCGACCTCGCCGCGATGCTGACGCGTGAGGCGGGGATTTCGTGGCGCGATGCGCACCAGATCCTCGCCCGTCTCGTCCGCGAAGCGATCGACAAGGGCCGGAGCCAGGAGGACGTGACCGCCGCCGACATCGATCGCGCCGCGCAAAGCGTCATGGGGCGCACGCTCGGGGTCACGAATGAAGCGATCCGCTCGGCCGTCGATCCGCGGCAGTCCGTCGAGAATCGGCGCGTCGTCGCGGGCTCGCCTGCCCCTGCCGACGTCGACGCGCAGGCGAGCGCGGCGCGCGCCGCACTCGCAGACGACAACGCCCGCATCGACGTGCTCGTCGCGAGGCAGCGCGCCGCCTCCGAACGCCTCGAGGCGGCGATCGACGCGGTGCTTGCGAGCTGACGGGAGAGAGCGCGCTGAACACGCTCGCACGCTTCGGAGCCCGGCGGTTGCTGTTCGGGCTGCCGACGATCTGGGTCCTCGTCACCGTCGTTTTCGCGATGGTGCATTTCGCGCCGGGCGATCCGCTGTCGTTCATCACCGGCGAAGGCGACATCAGCAGCGAGCAGCTCGCGCGCCTTCGCGCCGAGTACGGGCTCGATCGTCCGCTCGTGACCCAATATGCGCTGTACCTGAAGAAGGTCGTCGTCGGCGATCTCGGCTTCTCCTATCGCTACCGCGCGCCGGTGATGGACCTGATCGTCGATCGGATTCCTGCGACACTGCTGTTGATGGGTCCTTCGCTCGCGCTCTTCATCGGTCTCGGCATCGTGCTCGGCATCGTCGCCGCGCGACGCCCGAATTCCGGCGTCGATCTCGTCATGTCCGGCGTGGCGCTCGTCGGCTGGTCGGTTCCGGTCTTCTGGCTCGGTCAGCTGCTGATCATCGGATTCGCGCTTAAGCTCGGCTGGTTCCCGACACAGGGGATGCTGAACCTGCGCGCGCCGACGCAGGGGATGGGACGCGCGCTCGACGTCGCCTGGCACCTCGTGCTTCCCGCCGTCGCGCTCGGCATGCGCTTTCTCGCGCTCAGCACGCGAATGACGCGCTCGAGCATGCTGCAGGTGCTGCGTCTCGACTACATGACGACCGCGCGGGCGAAGGGCATTCCCGAGCGCACCGTGCTCGCCCGCCACGGGCTGCCCAATGCACTGTTGCCGGTGATCACGATCGTCGGGATGAACGTCGGGACGATGCTCTCGGGCTCCGTCCTCGTCGAGGTCGTGTTCGCGTGGCCCGGGATGGGTCGGCTGCTCTACGACGGCGTGCTCGCCCGCGACTATCCGCTGATCATCGGCATCATCCTCGTCGTCTCCGTCGCGGTCGTGCTGGTGAATCTTCTCACCGACATCGTCTATGCGATCGTCGATCCGCGAATCCGCTACGACTGAACGACGCGACGAGACGGGGACCCATGCGCGCGCGAAGCGGATTACGACTGATCGACAGCCGGGCTGCGATGTTCGGCCTGATCGTCGTCGGCATCGTCGTGGCGGGCGGCATCATCGGCCCGTGGCTCACAGGCTCGCCGTCGGCGATGGGCACGCGTACGTTCTGTCCTCCGGGTCCAACCTGCCTGTTCGGGACCGACGACCTCGGCCGCGACATGCTCGCACGCGTCGCGAACGGCGCGCGCGTTTCGCTGCTGGTCGGTGTCGCGGCAGCCGCGGTGTCCGCGATCCTCGGCGTGGTCATCGGCGCGCTCGCAGGCTACGCAGGCGGCAGAGTCGACGAAGCATTCATGCGCGTTGCCGAGGCGTTCCAGGTAGTCCCGCAATTCTTCCTCGCGATCCTCGTCGTCGCGCTGTTCGGCGCGTCGCTCACTAAAATCGTGCTCGTGATCGCGATCCTCTCCTGGCCGTCGACGGCGCGCATCATCCGCGCGGAGTTCCTGAAGCTGCGCGGCCAGGACTTCGTCGCCGCCGCGCGCCTCGCAGGCGCTTCGCGCCGGACGCTGATCTTCGGCGAGATCCTGCCCAACGCGCTGCCGCCGGTCATCGTCAACGCGTCGCTGCAGATCGCAGCGGCGATTCTCACCGAGGCGAGCCTGAGCTTTCTCGGCCTCGGGGACCCCGACAGGGTGAGCTGGGGGCAGCTCCTCTTTCTCGCGCAGCCGTTCCTGAACCAGGGATGGTGGATGGCGGTGTTTCCGGGTGTCGCGATCCTCGTCACGACGCTCGGGTTCAACCTGCTGGGCGACGGGCTCAACGATGTGCTCGATCCGCGGCAGGGAGAAAACGAGCGATGAGCGTTGCGGCATCGTCTCTGCTCGAAGTCCGTGACCTGGGCGTCGAGTTTCCGCGCCAGGGAGGCGGGACGATTCGCGCCGTCGAGGGGATCGATCTCGACGTGAACGCGGGAGAGATCGTCTGCCTCGTCGGCGAGTCGGGCTGCGGCAAGTCGGTCACCGTGCGCTCGCTCTTCGGCCTGTTGCCGCCGCCGGGACGTAAGGGGGCCGGCAACGTGCTGTTCGATGGCGTCGACGTCGCTCACCTCGACGCCGCCACGCTGCGCACGCTCTGCGGAACGGCAGTGGGCTACGTCTTCCAGGATCCGATGACGTACTTGAACCCGCTGCTCACTGCAGGCGAACAGGTCGCCGAGGCTCTCGCCGGGCACACGCGACTCACCCGCGATCCTCCGCTCGCGGCGCGCGTCGTCGATCTCTTTCGCGAGCTCGGGATCGGCGACCCGCGGCGCGTGCTGCATTCGTATCCGCATCAGCTCTCGGGCGGCATGCGCCAGCGCGTGATGATCGCGATGGCGTGTGGTAAGGCTCGCGCGACAAAAACGCCTCGATCGTAAATGCGCGGCAATGAATTTCGCCGCGTTCGACCGCCAGATCGATCTCCGGCCCGCCGGGATAACCTT
>DASSGI010000265.1:0-7067 GCA_035857655.1 Casimicrobiaceae bacterium
AGGTCTTCTCCTGGTAATCGACGGTCAGCGGAAAGAAATCCTGGCCGGCCTTCGCGTCGGTTCGTGCGACTACGGCGACGAGCACGACGGTGTCGTCGAGGCTCGCGACGACCGCACCTCCGGCCTGGCGGGCGACCTCGCCAGTCTCGAGCGTCAGGGTGTGGCGACCGTAAGGGATCGATTTCTTGATGGGGTTCACATTGTCCTCGTTCTGCAAAAGTGCAATGGCCGCGCTTCAGGTGGCGCGGCCATTGACGGCATGTTCAGGAACGCTGCTCTCGACGGAGGCGAAGCCATCGGTCGATCGTTGCGACGGGATCGTAGCTCGCGCGAACGAAGGCAGCGGGATGTACAAATCCGTAACCGCGGGAGCGCTTATTTGCGCAGCCCGAGCTTCTCGATCAGCGTGCGGTAGCTGTTCGCGTTGTGCGCGCGCAGGTAATCGAGCAATTTGCGCCGGCGCGACACCATTCGCAGCAACCCGCGTCGCGAGTGATGGTCCTTCACGTTCGTCTTGAAATGATCGTTGAGGCCGTTGATGCGCGCGGTGAGTAGCGCGACCTGCACTTCCGGCGAACCCGTGTCGCCTTTCGCGCGCTGGTATTCGGCGACGACCTTCGCCTTTTCTTGCACGGTAACTGCCATTGCTGTGATTCCTTCTCTCTCGGTTTGGCTTGGGCAGCCTTGACCGCCGCGGCCGGCCACCGGCGTTTTCGATGCCGGCAACCCTGGGTTTAAATCGTCGTAGCAAAGATTTCCATTATAGCGGGAAAAGTGCTTAGGATTCAAGCTGCTAATCGATTCGCGCCAACCGTACCGCGCGCAACTCGCCGCCTCTCGATTCGACGAGGCCGACGAAGCGACCCGACGGCCCGTAACAGCGATACTTTCCGGGCGTGTCGGCAGGCGCGCTCCCGACCCGTCCCTGGGCGAGCGCGATGGCGGTCGCGGCGTCCACGTCGAGGCGTTCGATGCCAGCGAGCGCCGCATCGGCCGGAAGGAGCAGCGCGTCGCGACCGGCGATCTCCTTCGCCTCGAGCGCGTCGAGCGTCACGGCCCCGTCGATCGCGAACGGTCCGGCGATCGTGCGGCGGAGCGCTGCGAGATGAGCGCAGCTTCCGAGCGCCGCAGCGATATCCTCGGCAAGCACCCGGACATAGGTGCCCTTCCCGCATGCCACGCGCAACATCGCTTGCGGCGGCTCCCACCGGAGGAGCTCGATCGCGTCGATCCGAACGTTGCGCGCTGCTCGCGGAATCTCGACGCCCGCGCGGGCGTACTCGTAATAGTTGCGGCCCTGATGCTTGAGCGCGGCGTAACGCGGCGGCACTTGCGCGATCGTGCCGACGAACCGTGGAAGCACAGCCACAAGCTCGTCGCGCGAGAACGCAACTTCGCACGTGCGAAGCGTCTCGCCTTCGGCGTCGCCGGTCTCGGTCGCGATGCCGAATGCAAGCGTGGCGAGATACTCCTTGCGCGCGTCGAGCAGCGCATGCGCGAACTTCGTCGCCTCGCCGAAGGCGAGCGGCAGCAGTCCGGTCGCCAGCGGATCGAGCGTCCCAGTGTGGCCTGCCTTTTCGGCGGCGAGCAGTCGCTTTGCGCGCTGCAACGCCGAATTCGACGAAAGACCGAGCGGCTTGTCGAGCAGCAGCACGCCGTCGACCCGTCGGCGCGGGAAACGCACGAACGCCATGCCACGCCCTAGCGGTTCGGTTTGTGGTCGGAGGCCACCGCGTCGTCGATCAGCTTGGCGAGGCGAATCCCCGACTCGATCGAGTCGTCGTACGCGAAATGGAGCTGCGGCACGGAGTACATTCGAATTCGGTGTGCGAGCTCCGAGCGCAGGAAGCCGGCCGTGCGGGCAAGCGCGTGCACCGATTCTTCGGCGCGCTCGCGGCCCGCGAGGTCGGTGACGAAGACCTTCGCGTGCGACAGATCCGGCGACACTTCGACCGCCGTGATCGTGACGCGCCCGACGCGCGGGTCCTTCACCTCGTCCCGCAGCATCTGCGCGAGCTCGCGCTGGATCTGCTCGCCGACGCGCTGTGCGCGCTGCGAATGCCTCTTCATGGCCCGCGCGAAGCGACCTTACAGGGTTCTGGAAACTTCGACGATCTCGTAGACCTCGATCTGGTCGCCCTTCTCGATGTCGTTGAAGTTCCTCACCGACAACCCGCACTCGAAGCCGCCCTTCACTTCGCGCACGTCGTCCTTGAAGCGCTTCAGCGAATCGAGCTCGCCGTCGTGGATCACGACGTTGTCGCGAAGCACGCGCACGCGCGCGCCGCGCCGGACGACGCCGTCGACGACGTAACAGCCCGCGACCGTGCCGACCTTCGAGATCTTGTAGACCTCGCGCACCTCGACGAGCCCGATCTGGTTCTCCTTCTTCTCGGGCGTGAGCATCCCCGAGAGCGCCGCCTTCACCTCGTCGACCGCGTCGTAGATGATGTTGTAGTAGCGGATGTCGACGCCGCTGTGCTCGGCGAGCTTGCGCGCTGCGGCGTCAGCCCGGACGTTGAACCCGATGACGACCGCCTTCGACGCGAGCGCGAGGTTCACGTCCGACTCGGTGATGCCGCCCACCGCGGCGTGGACGATGTTGACCTTGACCTCGGCGGTCGAGAGCTTGGTGAGCGCCTGCGTGAGCGCTTCGTAGCTGCCCTGCACGTCCGCCTTGACGATCAGCGCGAGCGACTTGACCGCGTCGTCGGACATCTGGTCGAACATGTTCTCGAGCTTCGCGGCCTGCTGCTTCGCGAGCTTCACGTCGCGGAACTTGCCCTGGCGGAACAGCGCGATTTCGCGCGCCTTGCGCTCGTCGCCGAGCACGATGACATCCTCGCCGGCGAGCGGCACGTCGGAGAGCCCCTGGATCTCGACGGGGATCGCCGGACCGGCCTCCTGCGCGCTCTTTCCGTTCTCGTCGGTCATCGCGCGCACGCGCCCGAACACCGCGCCGGCGAGCACGACGTCGCCGCGCTTGAGCGTTCCGGAGTTGACGAGCACCGTCGCGACGGGGCCCTTGCCCTTGTCGAGGCGCGACTCGATCACGATGCCGCGCGCCGGCGCGTTCTTCGGCGCCTTCAGCTCGAGAACTTCGGCCTGCAGCAGGACTGCGTCGAGCAGCGCGTCGATGCCCGCGCCCGTCTTGGCCGACACGGGGACGAACTGCGCGTCGCCGCCGTACTCCTCGGGAACCACGCTCTCGGCAACGAGCTCCTGCTTGACGCGCTCGGGGTTCGCCTCGGGCTTGTCGATCTTGTTGATCGCGACGACGATCGGGACGTTGCCGGCCTTCGCGTGCGCGATCGCCTCCTTGGTTTGCGGCATCACGCCGTCGTCGGCCGCGACCACCAGCACGACGATGTCGGTGACCTTCGCGCCGCGCGCGCGCATCGCGGTGAACGCCTCGTGGCCCGGCGTGTCGAGGAACGTGATCACGCCCTTCTGCGTCTGCACGTGATAGGCGCCGATGTGCTGCGTGATCCCTCCCGCCTCGCCGCTCGCCACGCGCGTGCGGCGAATCGTGTCGAGCAGCGACGTCTTGCCATGGTCGACGTGGCCCATCACGGTGACGACCGGCGGCCGCGGCTCGGCATCGGCGGTCGTCTCGGCCGACTCTGCAAGCAGCGCGTCGGGATCGTCGAGCTTCGCGGCCTTCGCCTTGTGCCCCATTTCCTCGGCGAGAATGATCGCCGTCTCCTGGTCGAGCACCTGGTTGATCGTGACCATCTGGCCGAGCTTCATCAGCGCCTTGATCACCTCGGCCGCCTTCACCGAAAGCTTCCGTGCGAGGTCGGCGACGGTGATCGTCTCCGGAATCGTGATGTCGCGGACGATCGGCGCCGACGCGGCCGGCGCGAGCGCTGCGCCTTCGACGCCTTCTTCGTCGTGACGGCGATGGCCGACCTTCGGCTGACGCCAACCCGTTGCGGTCGCACCGCCGGTGACATCGCCGCGCAGTTTGAGTGCGCGCCGGCGCGCAGCTTCTTCCTGGAAACCCGCGCCGGTCTTCTTGACGGGCTTCGCGCGCTCGCCTGCCTTCGCGGCCGGCCGATGCAGCGTGCCCTCGGTCGGCTTCGCCGATGCGGGCTTCGCCGCTTTCGCCGTCTCCGCGGCTTTCGCTTGCTCCGCGGCAGCAGCAGCCGCGGCCGCGGCTTCCGCCGCCGCCTTCGCAGCGGCTTCCTCGGCCTCGCGCTCCTTCTTGGTCTTGCGCTTGACAGCCTGTTCCTGCTTCTTCTGGATCTCTTCCTGCTGGCGGGCGATCAGCTCCTGCGCTTTCTTTTCCTCAGCCTCGCGCGCGGCGAGCTCTTCGGCGGAGATCAGCGGCGCCGGCGGAGCCTTCGGCGCTTCCTCGACGACCGGCGCAGACTCCGGCTCGTCGCGCTTCACGAATACGCGCTTCTTGCGCACCTCGACCTGGATCGTGCGGGCTTTGCCGGTCGAGCCGGCGGCCTTGATCTCGCTCGTCTGCTTGCGCGTGAGCGTGATCTTCTTCTTCGGCTCGCCGGCGGCGCCGTGCTGCCGTTGCAGATACTCGAGGAGCTTCGTCTTGTCCTGCTCGGACAGGTTGTCGCCCTGCTTCTTGCCGTCGACGCCCGCCTTGGCGAGCTGCTCGATCAGCGCGCCGGGCGGCAGCTTCAGCTCCGTCGCGAATTGTTCAATCGTTGTTTGCGCCATCTTGCTTCTCCTGCGTCCCCGATTCCCGTCTCCGGGTGCGATGCCTCAGTGCTGCGTCGGTGCAGCGGCCGTCTCGGCCGGCTGACCGGATTCGGCCGCTTCGAACCAGTGCGCGCGCGCCTTCATGATCAGGTCCTGCGCGCGCTCGGGCGCGATGCCCGTGAGCTCGACCAGCTCGTCGCCCGCGAGGTCGGCGAGCGCGTCGCGCGTCGTGATTCCGTGCACGGCGAGCGCGCTCGCGATCTCCGTGTCCATGCCCTCGAGGTTCAGCAGCGCCTCGTCGACGTTCTCGACGTTCTCCTCGCGCACGATCGCGTCGGTCAAGAGCGCGTTGCGCGCGCGGCTTCTGAGCTCGTTGACGGTCTCCTCGTCGAACGCCTCGATCTCGAGCATCTCGTTGATCGGAACGTAAGCGACTTCCTCGAGCGACGTGAAGCCCTCGCCGATCAGGATGTCGGCGACTTCCTCGTCGACGTCGAGCTTGTCCATGAAGAGTTGGCGCAGCCGCTGGCCTTCCTCTTCGTGCTTCTTCTGCGAATCCTCGACGCTCATCAGGTTCAATTCCCATCCGGTGAGCTCCGAAGCAAGGCGAACGTTCTGCCCGAGACGCCCGATCGCGATCGCGAGGTTCTCCTCGTCGACGACGACGTCCATCGCATGCTTCTCCTCGTCGACGACGATCGACGAGATCTCGGCGGGCGCGAGCGCGTTGATGACGAACTTCGCCGGATCGTCCGAATACAGGATGATGTCGACGCGCTCGCCGGCGAGCTCGTTGGTGACGGCCGTCACGCGCGAGCCGCGCATCCCGATGCAGGTCCCCTGCGGATCGAGCCGCGGATCGTTCGACTTGACCGCGATCTTCGCGCGGATCCCGGGGTCGCGCGCCGCCGCTTTGATCTCGATCAGCCCCTCCTCGATCTCGGGAACCTCGAGCTCGAAGAGGCGCATCAGAAACTCCGGAGCGATGCGCGAGAGGATCAGCTGCGGTCCCTTCGCCGTGCGGTCGATCTTGGTCACGTACGCGCGGACGCGATCGCCGACGCGGAGCATCTCCTTCGGGATCAGCTGGTCGCGCGGAATCACGCCTTCGATGCGGCCGGATTCGACGATCACGTTGCCGCGCTCGATGCGCTTCGCCGTGCCGGTGAGGAGGTTGTCCTGACGCTCGAGGAAGTCGTTGAGGATCTGCTCGCGCTCGGCGTCGCGGATCTTCTGCAGGATCACCTGCTTCGCCGCCTGCGCGCCGATGCGGCCGAACTCGACGGGCTCGAGCGGCTCCTCGATCACGTCGCCCAGCTTGAGCGCCGGATCGCGCGCTCCGGCATCGGTGATCGCGATCTGGTAGGCGGGCGCCTCGTGCTCCTCGTCGGGCACGACGGTCCAGCGCCGGAACGAATCGTAGTCGCCGGTCTCGCGATTGATCGACACGCGAGCGTCGATCTCGTCGGTGAAGCGCTTCTTCGTCGCCGAGGCGAGCGCCGACTCCAGCGCCGTGAAGACGATGTCCTTCGCCACGTTCTTCTCGCGCGCGAGCGCGTCGACCAGCAGCAGCAGTTCGCGATTCATGTCGCCTTTCTCCATTCGATCCTAGGAACGAGCCGCGCGCGATCGATGTCGCCGAGCGGGACCGTTCGCATTCCCTGCGCGGTGAGCACGAGGACGGCATTGTCCTCGAGGCCGCTCAGGATGCCTTTCATGCGTCTTGCGTTATCGATAGGGTTCGCGAGCCGTATTTCGGCCTCCTCGCCCACGAAGCGGACGAAATCGGCGGGCTTCTTGAGCGGCCGATCCAGACCGGGCGAGGACACCTCGAGGCGCTCGAAATCGACGTTCTCGACCGCGAAGAGCCGTGTCAGGTGGCGGCTCACCCGCGCGCAATCCTCGACGTCGACGCCGTTGGGCTTGTCGATGAAGACGCGAACCAACCTGCCCTTGGGGGACATCTCCCAGTCGACCAGCTCGTACCCCATCGGGGGCAACGTCTTCTCGAGCAGCTCACCCAGATTCATCGCCATTCCAACGCGCCAAAAAAAAAATGGGCTGTGCCCAGCCCATTTCTACCTCTTATCGCTCGCAATTGTAACCGAAACTGGGGTCGATTTGAAGCGTTTCGAGGGTCCCCCGCAGGAGGAAACAGCGGGCTGGCGCCGGGTTTCGCCGCTGAGGCAAGGCGGGGGCTAGGGGCATTCGGGGGTCAGCTGCGGAGCAGCACCCACTTCCCGTCCTTGATGGTGACGAGGACTCGGCCGCGCCGGTCGAATCCGGAATGATCGGCGGGCGTCATGTTGTAGACCCCCTGAGTCGCGACGAGCTCCCGGGTCCGCTCCAGCGCGTCGCGCAGCCCAGCGCGAAATTCCGGGGTTCCCGGACGCCCCTTCTGG
>DASSGI010000266.1:0-7091 GCA_035857655.1 Casimicrobiaceae bacterium
CGGAATCGTCGCCGTGATCAATCGGCGATGGCTCGCGCGCGGGTTCGGCGGCGCGCTGTCGGCCTTCGCGGTCGTCGTGCTCGGCGCGCTCGCTGCGCAGCCCGCGGTCGCGCAGCAAACCGTTACGCTCTTCATCGGCACGACGCCTGACTACGCGAACATCTACGTCGCGCGCGACAAGGGCTTCTTCGAGCAGGAAGGATTGAAGCTCGACATTCGGCTCTTTCCGTCCGGCAGTGCGGCGACCGACGGCTTCCGCAGCGGCAAGGTCGAGTTCGTCGCTTCCGGCGACATTCCCGCAATGCGCCTGTGCGAAGTGATGGGCGCGAAGATCGTCGCGCCGACCGGATACGACGGCTTCTCGCCCGTGTTCATGGTGAAGAGCTCGATCAAGGGACCGGAGGACCTGAAAGGCAAGACGTTCGCGACGCGCCTCGGCTCCTCCGGCGAGCTGTTCGTGCAGAAGGTCCGCGACAAGTACAAGCTGCCCAACGACGCGTTCAAGCTGATCAACCTCGAGCCCACCGACATGGTCGCGGTGCTCGACCGCGGCGATATCGACGGCTTCTTCTGGTTCTCGCCGTTCGAGGAGCGCTCGCAGCAGATCTCGGGGTCGAAAGTGCGGCTGTTCCTGCGCGGCGGCGAAGTCGACTTCACCAACGAGGTCACGCTCGACGCGCGCGGCGACCTGATCCAGAACAATCCGGAGCTCGTCAAGAAGTTCGTGCGCGCGCTGATCAAGGGCAGCGACTACGCGATGGCGCATCGCGACGAGACTGTCGATATCGTCGCGGCGGCGCTCAAGCTCGACAAGAAGGCCGCCGAAGTCACCAAGGTGATGAACTTCCCGGTCGCGTTCGACAAGCGCCTGTACGACCGCTATGGCGTGTCGGCGAACTTCATGCTCGAGAAGAAGTTCGTCGAGAAGCCCGTCGACTTCAAGACGTGCTTCTGGCAGGACGGCGTTGCAGCAGCCGATCCGAAGCGGGTCCAGAAGCCCTGAGCGAAGGCGAATGCTTGCACAGCGACAAGCGAGCGCTGTGACCATGCCGAAGGACGCCACGGCGAAGCCGACGGTGAGCGCCGCCGGCGATCTGCAGATCAGGATCGCGAAGCACGGCTTTGCGACGCGCAGCGGCTTCAACGAAGTGCTGCACGACATCGACCTGCGAATCGCCGCCGGTGAGTTCTTCGTTCTGGTGGGCCAGAGCGGGTGCGGCAAGACGACGCTGCTCAACGTGCTCGCGGGGTTCGTGCCGCCGACCGACGGCGCCGTCTACATCGACGGTCATGCGTTGAAGGGTCCCAGCAACGAGCGCGTCGTCGTCTTCCAGGACGTGCACAACTCGCTCTTTCCGTGGATGACGGTGCGCCAGAATATCGAGTTCGGCCTGGAGATGCTCGGCCGTCCGCAGGAAGAGCGGCGCTCGCGCACGAATGTGCTGTTGCAGCTCGTCGGGCTGACCGAGCACGACGGAAAATTTCCGGACGAGCTCTCCGGCGGCATGAAGCAGCGCGTCCAGATCGCACGCGCGCTCGCGATCGGTCCGAAGATCCTGCTGATGGATGAGCCGTTTGCGTCGCTCGATGCGCAGACGCGCCGGACGATGCAGGGCGAGCTGCTGCGCATCTGGGCACAGGCGAAGACGTCGGTGCTCTTCATCACCCACGACATATTCGAGGCCGTCCTGCTCGCCGATCGCATCGGCGTGATGAGCAAGGGGCCGGCCGCGACCATCATGCAAGTTCTCGAGCCGAAACTGCCGCGACCGCGGACGTTCGCCGACAGCAAGTTCACGGCGCTCGTCTCGAACATCGAAGGCATGCTCGGCAGGGAGACGAATCATGGCTGACGTGCAGCAGAGCGCAATCGCGACGGGCATGTCCTGGCAGCCGGACTGGCAGCGCGTGCGCGCGGTGTCGATCTTCACCGCGTCGATCGTCACCGGGCTCCTGTTCTGGCAGTTCTGCTCGACGTACCTTTTCAACCCGCAGCTGCTGCCGCCGCCGGCGCGAGTCGCTGCGGCTGGCTGGCAGACGCTGCTCGACGGTGAGCTGTGGGAGATGGTGCGCGTGAGCCTCATTCGCATCCTGACGGGCTTCGCGATCGGGTGCGTCGTCGGCATCTCGTGCGGACTCGTGATGGGAAGCTTCAGCATTGCCGGCGACTTCCTCGATCCGCTGATCGAAGTGATCCGGCCGATCTCGCCGGTCGCGATGATTCCGATCGCCATCATCTGGTTCGGCATCGACGAGGCGTCGAAATACTTCATCATCGGCTACGGCGTGTTCTTCACGACGCTCATCAACACGATCGCCGGCGTTCGCCACACGCCATTGGTGCGAAAACGCGCCGCGATGTCGCTCGGCGCCGGGACGTGGAACCTTTTCTTCCGGATCACGCTCCCATCGGCAATGCCGTTCATCAACACCGGGATGCGGGTTGCGCTCGGCGGCGCTTTCATGAGCGTGATCGCGGCAGAGATGATCGCGGCGAATTCGGGCATCGGCTATTTCATCATGCAGGCACGGCTGCTGATCCAGACCGATCGCATCTTCGTCGGGCTCGTCGTGCTCGGGCTCACCGGATTCCTGACCGACCGGGTTTACCGCTACGTGACGGGCATCGTGTTCGCGCGGTACCTGCGCCTCAGCGCGTAGCCGGGCGGTCGCTACTACTTTTTCTCGGAGCAGGCATGGCAGCAGCAGCGGGTGCATACAAGATCGGCGTCGATATCGGCGGGACGTTCACCGACGTCACCATCATCGAAACGGGCGGCAGGGTGACGTCGCACAAGACGCCGTCGACGCCGCGCGCGCCGGCCGAGGCGGTGCTGCGAGGCCTGCGCGAGGCGATCGAACGCGCACGGCTCGACCCGGCCCGGTGCATGAGCTTCGTCCACGGCTCGACGATCGGCGTCAACACGATCATTCAGCGAACCGGAGCGCGCGTCGGCGTGCTGCTCACGAAAGGCTTCGAGGATCTGCTCGAGCTCGGCCGCACGAAGATGCCCGATCCGTTCAGCCTTTTCACGATGCGTCCGGTCCCGCTCGCGCGCAAGGACATGGTGCGCGGCGTCGTCGAGCGCATCGACGCGAAAGGCCGCGTCGTGACGAAGCTCGACGAGCAATCGCTGCTCGCCGGCGCGAAGGATCTGCTGCAGGCGGGCGCCGACATCCTCGCCGTCGTGTTCCTCAACGCGTATCGGAATCAGGCGCACGAGCAGCAGGCACGTTCGAGGCTGCGCGAGGCGTTTCCGAAGACCGAGGTGCTCGTCTCGACCGACATCTGGCCGCAGGTCCGCGAGTACGAGCGCGCGACGGTCGCGGTGATGAACGGCTACATCGCGCCGAAGATGGAGCAGTACCTCGGCGAGCTGCAGAAGGGCGAGGGCGGCATCGGACTTCGCTGCCCGCTGTACATCACGAGCAGCAACGGCGGCATCGTCCCGATCAGCCACGCGATTGCGCGCCCGATCAGCACGCTGCTGTCGGGACCCGCGTCGGGTGTCGTTGCGACGCTGCAGCTGATGAAGGCGTCGAAGCTCGATCAGGTCGTGACGATGGACATCGGCGGCACCAGCGCCGATTTGTGCGTGCTGGACGGAGGCAACGTGCCGTACGCGTGGGATCAGGAGATCGACGGATTGCCGGTGACGCTGCCGAGCGTCGACGTCTCGTCGATCGGCGCAGGCGGCGGTTCGATCGCCTACGCCGACAACATGGGGTTGCTGCGGGTCGGTCCGCAGAGCGCCGGCGCCGATCCGGGGCCCGTCGCGTACGGGCGCGGCGGCACGCAGCCGACGCTCACCGACGCCTATCTGGTCAGCGGCTTCATCGATCCGGAAAATTTCCTGGGCGGGCAGCTGCCTCTCGACATCGAGCGCGCGCGCGGAGCGATCGATGCGCTCGCGAAGAAGCTGAAACTCGGTTTTCGCGAGGCCGCGAGCGGCGTCATCCAGGTCGCGACATCGAACCTCGCTGCCGAATTCACGCGGCTCGCAGCGAAGAAGGGCATCGATCCGCGCGAATACACGCTGGTTCCGTTCGGCGGTGCGGGCGCGACGCACGCATGCCTGCTCGCCGAGGACGTCCACATCCGTCGCATCGCCATTCCCTATTCGCCGGGAACGTTCTGCGCGACGGGGTCGGTGCTTGCGGATTTTCGCCTCGACTACGTGCGCACCGTCTACTCGCCGGTCGACAAGATGGACCAGGCGGATGTCGATGCGTGGGTCAAGGAGATGGAAGCGCAGGCGCGCGCAACGCTCGCCGAAGGCTCCGACCAGATCGAATCGATCTACACGGTGCGCACCGCCGACGTCCGCTACGCCGGCCAGGGCTACGAAGTGGCCGTCCAATACGACCGGCTCGCGGAGCTCCCCGAGCGTTTCCGCAACGAGTACATCCGTCTCTATGGGCCGCGGATCGACGAGGCGCCGCTCGAAGTGATCAGCATTCGCGCCACCGTCATCGGCGTCAGCCGCAAGGCGACTCCGGGTTGGGGCGGCGGCCAGGGGCGAAGCGAGCCGCGCGGATCGCGGCGCATCGAATTCTCCGGCCATGAATACGAGTGTCCGGTGTACGCGCGCGCCGACATGGCGCCGGGCTGGACCGGCGTCGGGCCGTTCATCGTCGATCAGCCGGACACGACGTGCGTGGTCACGCCGGGCTGGCGCGGCAGCGTCGATGCGATAGGCACGCTACATCTTTCGCGGGAGTCCTGAGCATGAAGCCCTCCAATCCGATCGAGCTCGCCGTCTTCAACAATCTCCTCGGCGCGATCGCCGAGGAGATGTGCGCGATCGTCGAGCGCACCGCGTATACGACGTTCGTCAAGGAGACGCACGATTTCGGCGCGGGCATCGCAACGCCCGACGGCGTGTTCTTCGCGTACCCGCGCAAGTCCGGCGTGACGTCGTTTCTCGGACTGCATCTTGGTGACGCGATCAAGCGCGTCAAGGACTGGCAGCCCGGCGACATCGTTTTCACCAACGATCCGTTTTCCACCGGTGCGCTGGTCACGCACCTGCCGGACCTCACGATGCTCGCGCCGGTATTCGTCGGCGACGAGCTCGTCGGCTTCTGCTGGGGCTTCATTCACTCCTCCGACATCGGCGGCCGCGTTCCCGGAAGCATCGCGCCGTCGAGCAACGAGATCTATCAGGAGGGACTGCGCGTTCCGCCGACGAAGCTCTATCGCGCCGGCGTGCTGAACGAGGAGTTCTACGATTTGATTCGTGCGAACGTTCGTATCCCGTATCAGGTGTGGGGCGACCTGAAGGCGCTGATGTCGGCGTTTCACGTCGCAGGCGGACGGCTCACGGCGCTCTTCCAGAAGTACGGACTCGAGCGCAGCAAGGCGCTCGTCCAGGAATCGCTCGATTACGCGGATGCGAAAGCGCGCGCCGTCTACGATCACATTCCCGACGGCACGTACGGGTTCGTCGACTACCTCGAAGACGACCTGATCTCCGACATCCCGGTGCGGATCGAGCTCGCGATCACCGTGAAGGGCAGCGACGTTCACCTCGACTACACGGGCACCGATCCGCAGGTGTCGGCGGCGTTCAACATCGTCACCGCGGGTAAACCGCACGCGTGGCTGACGATCGGCATGGTCCACCATTGCCTGAGCGCGGATCCGACGATTCCGGCGAACGGCGCGGTCACGCGCGCGATCCGCGTGACGGTGCCGCAGGGCACGCTGTTGAATCCGGTGCTTCCGGCAGCGGTGGGCTCGCGCATCACCGCGGCGGTCAAGGTGCTCGACATCACGATGGGCGCGCTCGCACAGGCGATCCCGCACGAGGTACCCGCCGCGGGATCGGGCAACGGCATGATCGGCGTGATCTCGATGCCGGATCTTTCCGCGGGCGGGCGCAAGATCAACGTGTTCCAGGTGCTGATCGGCGGCTCCGGCGGACGTCCGCATTGCGACGGCTACGACGGCACCGACTACAGCTTCGCGTTCCTGCGCAACACGCCGGCCGAGATCATCGAAGCCGAGATGGACCTGATCGTGCACGAGTATCGCTACGTGCCCGACTCGGCCGGCCCCGGAAAGTACCGCGGCGGGCTCGGTGTCGGCATGACGCTCGAAGCGCTGATCCCCAACACGATCGTCGCGATGCGCGGCATGGAGCGCACGCGCTTCTCGCCGTGGGGCGTCCACGGCGGACATTGCGGCGGACGCACGGCGCCGGCGATCGTGAATTCGGGCGCGGAAGGCGAGCAGCGTATTCCGAAGCTCGACGTGCTGCTGATGAACCGCGGCGACACCCTGAAGCTCGCGAGCTCGGGCGGCGGCGGTTACGGCGATCCGTGCGAGCGCGACCCCGAGGTCGTGCGCACCGACGTGCTTTGCGGTTTCGTGAGCCGCAAACAGTCGACCGAAGCCTACGGCGTCGTGCTCGACAACGCCGGCAAGGTCGACGCTGCTGCGACGCGCCGCCAACGCGACGCGCTGCGCGCCGCGCGTCAGGCCAATGGGTCGATCTACGCGTACGGACCCGAACGCGATCGGCATGACAGGCTCTGGTCGGACGACAGCCGGCGCGCGCTCGTTGCGATTCTCGACGCGCTTTCGATTCCCGCGCGCATCTACGCGAAGAACATGATCATGAAGAAGGCGGTGGAGCTCGCGTCCGAGCGATCGCTGAAATCGATTACCGGCCGGGAAGTCGACGAGGGCTGGCGGCGCACGCGTGCCGAGCTCGGACTCGAAGCGTGAAGTCCGTCGGGGCCGGGCTGCTCTCGCGTCTACGTTAGTCGAGCGCCATCGTGCGGAGCGCGTGGCTCACGCTCAGTGCGTCGTTCGTCGTCCTCGCGGTGTACCGCACGGTCACGAGCGCGTTCTCCATACTCGTCGTGCCGCTGCAGGAGGAGCTCGCCGCGCCGCGCGCAGTCGTGACGCTCATCTTCACTGCGCACATGCTCGTCTACGCGATGGCGTCGTTCGCATGCGGCGCGCTGATCGGCCGGTTCGGGCCGCGCGGGACGATCGCGTTCGGAGGCGTGCTGGTCGGGCTCGGGATGGCCGCGATGTCGCTCGCACACTCGATCACGACGCTTTCGCTCGCGTTCGGTTT
>DASSGI010000267.1:0-7417 GCA_035857655.1 Casimicrobiaceae bacterium
GGCCGCGTTGCGATTGCCGGCGAGCACGACGGGGCACGCGAGCGCGCTCCCGCCCAGTGCCGCGGCATTCGCGAGGAGCACCTCGCTGTTGCCGCCGTCGGTACCGCCGGCGAGCAGCAGGATGTCGGGCGCGAGCGCAACGATGCTCTCCACGTCGGCGTGCGTCAGTCGATACGCGAACGTGCCGACGAGCCGGGCGCCGGCGCCGAGCGCAGCGCGGCGTGCCGCCTCCGCGGTGAGCTCGCGCACGAGGCCGACCGTCACCATCCGCAGACCTCCCGCGGCACTGCTCGATGCAAGCCGGTACTTGAAGCGCGGCAACCCGCCCAGCCGCCGCTCGAGGTCGGCGAGCGCCGCTTTCATTCCCACCATGATGTCGGACGTGACCGTCGACGGCCCCTGCCCCGATCCGAGAACGCGCCGGCGGTCGAGATCGATCGCACGCAGCTTCGTGTACGTGCTCCCGAAATCGATCAGCAGTGCGGCGGCAGCCATGACGTCAATGGGCTCCGATCACGCTCAAGCGCGCTGAAGGCCGCGCTCGCGCGCGGCGAAGTCGCGATCGAGCCATTCGATCACCGTTTCGATCCGCGTGCCGGGCGGCGCCGCGCGGTCGAATCCCATCGCGAGGAAGCGAGCCTCCACCTCCGGCCAGGGCGTCTTGCCGACGACCAGGTTGCCGCCGACGTAGAGGAGAATTCTGTCGAGGCCCGCCTCGACGCACAGGTCGCGAAAGCCGCGGCAGTCGAGCTCGCCCTGACCGTACAGCGAGGACACCATGATCGCGTCGGCGTCGGTCTCGATCGCAGCCTTGATGAAGTCTCCGGCCGGCGTCAGCGCGCCGAGCGAGACCACCTTGTACCCGGCCTTCTCGAGCGCCATCGACAGGATGCGGTTGCCGACGATGTGCGTGTCGGAGCCGATCACGCCGGTGACGAGCGTCCTGGGCCTACGCATTGACCTCCTCCAACGTTCGCCGCCGCCGTCGCTCCTGCCGGATATGACGGGCGAGCGGATAGATGAGCGCGATGGCGACGAACACCATCACCGTGCCGCTGATCGGGCGCGTGAAGAACACCGTCCAGTCGTTCTGGTAGCTGATCATGCTGGTCATGAACGAGCTCTCGGCCTGCGCGCCGAGGATGCACCCGAGCACCATCGGCGCGATCGGAAACCGGTACTTCTCGAACAGGTAGCCGACGACGCCGAAGATGACGATCATCCAGAGATCGGTGATGTTGTTGCGCGCCGAGAACGCGCCGATGAAGCAGAAGAGCACGACGAACGCCGAGGTGACCGCCTCCGGCAGGTAGAGGACCTTGATCAGCGCCTTGATCGTGAAGTAGCCCATTGCGCACATCCCGATCACGCCGACGAACAGCGATGCGAAGATCGCGTAGATCAGCCCCGGGTCCTTGGTGAACATTTGCGGGCCCGGCTGCACGCCGTGGAGCAGGAACGCACCGAGGATCACCGCGGTTGCGCCGCTGCCGGGAATCCCGAGCGTGAGCAGCGGCACCATGTGGCCCGCGACCGTTGCCGTCGATGCCGTCTGCGGCGCGACGATGCCCTCGGCGATTCCGCGCCCGAGCTCGCTGCGGCGCTTGCAGTACTGCGCCTCGACACCATAGGAAACGAACGAAGCAATCGTCGCACCCGCTCCCGGGATCACGCCCATGATGATGCCGAGCACCGAGCTGCGGGCGAGCGTCGGCTTGATCTTCCACACCTCGGCGAGCGTCGGGAATTGCGTGCTCACCTTGCCGCCCGTCTCGAGCGGCGGCGTCTGGAAGCCCTGCTCGAGGCGAACGAGCACTTCGCCGAGGCCGTACGCTCCGACCATGACGGTCAGGTATTCGATGCCGTCGGCGAGCATCGGCACGCCGAACGTGAACCGCTCGACGCCGTAGATGCCGTCGACGCCTACCGTCGCGATCATCAGTCCGAGGAAGAGGCTGATGAACGCATTGATGATGGATCCGCCGCCGAGCGCGACGATGCTGGTGAGCCCGAACATGATGATCGCGAAATATTCGGGCGTATCGAACTTGAGCGCGAACGACGCGAACGGATGGACCATCGCGACGGCGACGGCCGTCGATACGAGCCCGCCGGTCAGCGCGGCGAAGAGCGTCCAGCCCAGCGCCTTCGCGGGGCTTCCCTTGTGCGCCATCTCGAAGCCGTCCCACAGCAGCGGGACGTCGAGCGGCTCGCCTGGAATGCGGAACAGGATCGACGTGAACGCGCCGCCATACGTTCCCGAGATATACATCGCGGTGAGCAGGATGATCGCCGGCGTGATCGACATCCCATAGGTGAATGGCAGCGCGAGGACGACGCCCATCACCAGCGTGAGCCCCGGCAGCACGGCGACCAGCATGCCGACGACGAGCCCGACGGCGAGCGCGACCAGGTTCACCGGCTGGAAGACGCTGACGAAGCCGCCGAAGAGCTGGGGGAGAATGTCGAACACGAGCGTGCCGCTCTATTTGATGCCCATCACGCGCATCAGCAGGAAGGAGACCTGCGCGAAGGGCTCGACGCCGAGCGGCAGCGACACGTAGACGACCTTCATGAACATGAACATGAAAGCGAGGCTGCCGATCACGCTGGTGGCGAAGATCACGCCGAGTCGGCGATAGCGTCCGACCCACATGAACGCGGCGAGGTAGATTGCAGTGCAAAGGAAAAAGCCGATTTTCTCGATGACCACGACATAGAGCACCGTCAGCACGATGCCGGTCCAAAGGAGATGCGGGTACGACGGTGCCTCGGTTTCCTCTACCCCGTCCATCGGCACGTCCTTGAGGACGCTGCCGAGCACGCCGGTCATGTCGCGGACCCACTTGCCGAACAGCAGGTTCTTCGCGATTTCGTAGACGCACGCGATCATCGCGAGCACGAGGATCGCCTTCGGCCATACGTCGGGACCGATCCGACCGCCGGGCGCGGCGAATTCGATCTGCGTCGCGCGGTAATAGAGAAAGCCGGCGATCGCGAGCACGATCACGTACGGCAGCGTCTTGCTATGGCGCAGCACCGTCAGCGTCCTTCCTTGAATAGGGTCAGAGACGAATTCCGGCGCGAGCCGCGAGCATCCAAGTCATCGAAGAAGTCTCGGGCCTGGGCGGCGAACAGAGTCATGAAGAAAATCGTCTCTGACCCTATTTATCACTTCGGCGCCACGGCCATCTTCTTCATCGACGCGAGCTCGTCCTCCATGATCTTCAGCGAATCCGCGGAGTTGAAATAGCTGTCGTCGGTCGCGTACTGCTCCTTCAGGTACGCCTTGTACTCGGGGCTCGCTGCAACTTTGGCGAGCGCATCGGCGATGACCTTGACCTTCTGCGGATCGGTCCCCGCCTTCATGATCACGGCGCGCCGCTGCGGCAGCGTGATGTCGTAGCCGAGCTCCTTCGACGCAGGCACGTCGGGGAAGACGTCGAAGCGCTTTTCGGCGAACACGATGACCGGATGGATCTGCTTGCTGTCGACGAAGCTGCGCACGTCGCCGATCTGCTCGTAGAGGACGTCGGCATGGCCGCCGAGCACCGCCGTATACCGCTCGCTCGGATTGGCGAACGGCACCGGCACGAACTTGAGTCCCCGCGCGACGAAGTAGTTGACGGTGATCTCGTCGGGACTGCCGAAGCCCGTGACCGCCACCTTGAGCGGCCGCGTCTTCGCTTCGCGCTCGACGTCGGCCCAGGTCTTCAAGGGACCGTTGCTGGCCGTCAGGAACGACGACGGTTGCTTGATCATCAGCGCAACCGGGATGATGTCCTTCAATTGCCAGCGCGTGCTGGTGGTCGCGAGCAGCGCGTACGTGTCCCAAGTCAGAATCGAGATCGAGTAGCCGTCGGGCTGCCCCGCGAGGAGCTTCGCCATGCCGGTGTTGCCGGTCGCGCCCGGCGAGTTGATGACGGGGAGCGACACCTTGAGGTCTTCCTCCATCAGCTTGCCGGCCTTGCGGGCGAGCTGATCGGCGCCGCCGCCGGGTCCCCAGGGGACGATGAACTCGATCGGCCGCGACGGATACTTTTCCTGCGCGATCGCCACCGCGGCAAGCACCGCGATGGCGAGCGTCGCGAGCACAGGCGCGAACCGCTTGAAGAAATGGGCGTTGAGCATTGGAAGTCCTCCTTTTGCTTCGATCTTCGATCGTCGTTGGGGTTCGTCGATCCGCTAAGCTCGCTTCGCGCCGTCGAATGACCGTGAATCGATCGCGTACGCGCGGAGCGCGGCGCGGTCGAGACGCGGCGCGAAGCCGCGCTTCAACTGCATCGCTCCGCTTCCGAACCCGAGCCCGTTTTCGATCAGCGGCGAGCGCGCCTTGAGGAAGCCGTTCATCTCGCCGGCGTTGTCGATCTGCCGCGCCGCGATGCAGCCCTCCATCCAGCAGCCCGGATCGCACGCGACTCCGTTGCCGAGGAGGGGCTTCATCCCGAGCTCGCGGATGCGGTCAATCGCCTTCGACAGCGCCGAGAGCGTGACGAGCTTCATGAGCTTCAGTTTAAGGTAAGTCGCCGCCCGGAGTCTCGCCGCCTTTTCGATGTCGGCAAGCCCGTAGATCGACTCGTCGAGCATCATCGGTACGCCCGCGGCGCGGACCACGGCGAGGTGCGCATCCCAATCGCCGGCTGCGCAGGGCTGTTCGAAGAGCTCGATGCCCTCGGGGTCGAGCGCCTTCACGAAGCGAACGCCTTCGTCGGCCGTGTACGCCTGGTTCGCGTCGAGGCGCAACGCCGCGCGGCCGCGGACAACCTTCTGCGCCGCCGCCACGAGCGCGATGTCGTCGGCGACCTCGAATCCGACTTTCACCTTGATCGTCCGATAGCCGGCTTCGAGGAGCTTCGGGACCTCGGTCTCCATCGCCGCCGCGTCCTTGGCGTTGAGGAGACCGACCAACGGTACCGCCGTATCGGCTTCCAACGCGAGCAGCGGGCTCCGCGACAGCATCTCGAGCGCAGTGCCGAACGCCGTCGCGGTGAACGGGAACTTGACGCCGAGCTCAGCGATGCGCTGCTGCGGCTGGTCACCCGCGGCGGCGAGCCCCGCGCCGAACTCCTGCGCTGCCCGCCAGCTGTCGTCGATCGTCTCGTCGGTGTAGCCGGTGAGGATCGTCGCCTCGCCGAAGCCCGCCCGGCCGTCGCCGTCGACCACCTCCGCGATGATCGTGTCGAAATGCTCGACGGGGCCGAACGCGAGCTTGTACGGAACCTTCAGCGGAACGCGCAGCCGATGTACGGCGATGGTGTCCAGCGCCTGCATTTCAATCCTCCTGGGGCGCGTAGGGCCCTCTGTTCGATTCCCGCGTCCGCGCGCACGACGAGACGCGCTACGCCGCAACCGCCGCGAGAAACTCCTGCTCGATGTAGCGCGTATACATGCCCGCGCCGACGAACGCGCGATCGCGTAACAACTTCCTGTGGAACGGGATCGTCGTCGTCACGCCTTCGATCCGCATTTCGCCGAGCGCCCTCTGCATCCTGTGCACTGCCTCGTCCCGCGTTGCGCCCCAGGTGATCAGCTTGCCGATCAGAGAGTCGTAATAAGGGGGAACGGTATAGCCCTGGTAGAGCTGGCTGTCGACGCGAACCCCGGGTCCGCCCGGGCAACGGTAACCGGTGACGGTCCCGGGCGAGGGTCGGAAGTTCTCGGATGGGTCCTCGGCATTGATTCGGCACTCGATCGAATATCCGCGGCTCGAGATATCGCGCTGCGTCATCCCGAGACCCTCGCCGGCGGCAATCCTTATCTGGGCGCCGACGAGATCGATCCCGGTCACCATCTCGGTCACCGGATGCTCGACCTGGATCCGCGTGTTCATCTCCATGAAGTAGAACGCGCGCTCCGCGTCGTCGACGATGAACTCGACGGTCCCGGCGCTCGTGTAGCCGACGCTTTGCGCGAGCCGCGCCGCCGCTTCGCACATCTCGATGCGAATCGCGTCGTCGAGTCCCGGCGCCGGGGTCTCCTCGACGAGCTTCTGGTTGCGGCGTTGCGTCGAGCAGTCGCGCTCGCCGAGGTGCAGCACGGTCGCGTCGTCACCGAGCACCTGGACTTCGACATGCCGGACGCGGGTCAGGAATTTCTCGACGTAGAGCGCGCCGTCGCCGAACGCCGCCCGCGCTTCTGCCTGCGCCTGGGCGAATGCGTCCTTGATTGCCGCGCCGTCGGTCACGAGCCGCATCCCGCGGCCGCCGCCGCCCGCCGACGCCTTGAGGATCAGCGGAAAGCCGACCGCTTCCGCAACGCTCGCGGCTTCCTTCCAGTCACGGACCACGCCCTTCGAGCCCGGCGTCGTGCGCAATCCTGCTTCCGCCGCAGCCGCGCGCGCCGCGGCCTTGTTGCCCATCAGCCGAATCGCGTCGGCGCCGGGACCGATCCATGCCAATCCGCTCGCGACGCAAAGCGCCGCGAACTCGGGATTTTCCGACAGGAAGCCATAGCCCGGATGCACCGCGTCGGCCTTGAACGCCTTTGCCGCCTGCAAGAGCAGCGCCTGGTTCAGATAGCTCTCCGACGAGCGCGGCGCTCCGATGCACACGGCGCGATCGGCGAGCTTCACTGCGAGCGAATCGCGATCGGCTTCCGAATAGACCTGGACCGTCTCGATCCCCATGTCGCGGCACGTGCGATTCACGCGCACCGCGATCTCGCCGCGGTTCGCGATCAGCACACGTCGAATCGGGCTCGCCATGCTCGACTCGCCGTCACCGGTTCACTTCGAATTTGAAATCCACGACCTCGGCGCCTGATTCCTTGACGACGATCGGGTTCAAGTCGAGCGACAGTATCGCCGGTTCGGCGACGGCGAGCATCGATACACGGGCGACGATCTTCGCGAGCGCGGCGACGTCGCGCTTCGGCTGCCCTCGCGCGCCGTCCAGGATTGCGCAGAACCTGGAGCGGCGGATCAGTCCCTCGGCGGTCGCTTCGTCGAACGGTGCGAGGCGCATCACCGTCTCGCGCAGGATCTCGACGTAGATTCCGCCCAGGCCCACGACGATCACCGGGCCGAACACTTCGTCGCGCTTCATCCCGACGAAGGCTTCGACGCCGCCCGTTGCCATTCGCTGAACGAGGATTCCTTCCTTGTCGGCGATCGTTATCGCGTCGAGCGCGGTGAACGCGTGCTCGAGCGCGGCGTCGGAGTCGATATCGAGCCGCACGCCGCCGATCTCGCTCTTGTGCGCGAGATTGCGCGCGACGAGCTTCGCGGCGAGCGGGTAGCCGAGGCTTCGAGCAATGCGCGTGGCCTCGGCAAGCGTAGCGGCGACGCCGCACGGCGCGACATCGATTTCGTATTTCCGCAGGAGCGCCTCCTGCGCCGTGAAGCGCGTCAAATCGGCGCCGGTCGCGCTAGGCGCAGCTGCGCCCACAGGGATGACGCCAACGTCGTGGCGCTTCGACT
>DASSGI010000268.1:0-9039 GCA_035857655.1 Casimicrobiaceae bacterium
GCGGTAATCGTGAAACAGGTGGATGCGAAAACGCGGGCGAAGACGAGCATCAACGAACTGCTGCGCGCATGACGCTGGTTGCTTCCGCGGCGACCGACCCCAAATCGCATACCCGGCCGGCCGCGCACCTCCGCTCGGCCCCTACTTCGACCCACGTCAACGCCTGAGATCCCGTATCCGTCTCGCTCAAATCGCCCGACGACATCGCGAAAATGCGCGTCGCCGGCCGTCTCGCCGCCGAGCTTCTCGACTATCTCGAGCCCCATGTCGTGGCAGGCGTGACCACCGGCGAGCTCGATCGGATCGCCCACGACTACCAGGTCAACGTGCAGAAGGTCGTCCCGGCAACGCTCAACTACGCGCCGCCCGGCCATCGCCCCTACCCCGCGTCGATCTGCACGTCGGTCAATCACGTCGTCTGCCACGGGATCCCCGGCGACAAGAAGCTCCGTCCCGGCGACATCGTCAACGTCGACGTCACAGTGATCAAGGACGGCTGGCACGGCGACACGAGCCGGATGTTCTACGTCGGCACGCCGCCGATCCAGGCGCGGCGTCTCGTCGAAGTCACGTTCGAAGCGATGTGGCGAGGGATTCGCGCCGTCAAGGAAGGGGCGCATCTCGGCGACATCGGGCACACGATCCAGAAGTTCGCCGAAGGCCATCATTTCTCGATCGTCCGCGAATTCTGCGGCCACGGCATCGGACGGCAGTTCCACGAAGAGCCGCAGGTCGTCCACTACGGCCGCCCGGGTACCGGCCTCAAGCTGCAGGCGGGAATGATCTTCACGATCGAACCGATGATCAACGCGGGCCGTGCGGCGATACGCGCGCTCGCCGATGGCTGGACGATCGTCACCGCCGACCATTCGCTGTCGGCGCAATGGGAGCATACGGTGCTCGTGACTCCCGACGGCTTCGAAGTGCTGACGACATCGCCCGGCACGCCGCCGCCTCCGCCGCTCGCCGCCTAGCGCTCCGCAGATGAACCGGCTCGCCACGCCTGTTCCCGGAACTTCGTCGGGCGACACGGCGCAGCTCTGGCGCTCCGAGTTGAAATCGGGCCGCGCGGCCTTGCGCGCGGCGTTCCATGCGCGGCCCGACACGGGCCGGCTGCTGCGCGAGCACGCTCGGCTCGTCGACGGCGTGATCGCGAAGGCATGGGACGCGCTGAGCGCTCCGGCGAAGACGGCGCTCGTCGCGGTCGGAGGCTACGGCCGTGGCCAGCTCTTTCCGCACTCCGACGTCGACGTGCTGATCCTGTTACCCGACGCGCCCGACGGCGCCGGCACGGAATTCGTCGAGCGCTTCCTCGGCGTGCTGTGGGACATCGGCCTCGAGATCGGACACAGCGTGCGCACGATCGCCGACTGCGAAGCTGAAATGGCGAACGACGTCACCGTGAAGACGAGCCTCCTCGAGCACCGCTACATCGCGGGCTCGCGTTCGCTTTATCGCGCATTCGGTCGCGCATTCGCCGACGCACTCGATGCGCCGTTCTTCTACGAGGCGAAAACGCTGGAGCAGCAGCAGCGGCACCTCAAATACCACGATGCCGCGTACAACCTCGAGCCGAACGTCAAGGAAAGTCCCGGGGGCTTGCGCGACCTGCAGACGGTGCTGTGGATCGCGCGCGCGGCGGGGCTCGGCCGCACTTGGCGCGAGCTCGCCCAGAACGGGCTCATCACGAGCCAGGAGGCGCGCACCGTTTCCCGGCAGGAAGGCTTCATCGGCGGCTTGCGCGCGCGCCTCCACTACCTTGCAGGGCGGCGCGAGGATCGTCTCGTGTTCGATCAGCAGAATGCGCTCGCACTCGAGCTCGGGCTCACCAACATGCCGACCAAAGTCGCGAGCGAGCAATTGATGCAGCGTTACTACCGTGCGGCGAAGCTCGTCCGGCAGGTGAACGTCATCCTCCTGCAAAACCTGCACGCGCGACTTTTCCCCGTCGCCGCCGAGCCCGTCGCGATCGACGACGCATTCCAGTCGGTCGACGAGCTCCTCGATATCCGCGACGAGGCATTGTTCGAGCGGCAGCCCGCGGCGATGCTCGATGCGTTCGTGGCGATGGGAAGGCACGCCGAGCTCAGGGGAATGTCCGCGCGAACCCTGCGCGCGCTGTGGCGCAATCGCCACCGCGTCGACGCGCGCTTTCGCCGCGATCCGGAGAATCGCACGAAGTTCATCGAGCTCTTCCGCGGCCCGCGCGGCATCACGCACGAGCTGCGCCGGATGAATCTCTACGGGATTCTCGGCAACCTCGTTCCGGCGTTCGGCCGCATCGTCGGCCAGATGCAGCACGACCTCTTCCACGTCTACACCGTGGACGAGCACATCCTGATGGTGATCCGCAACCTGCGGCGCTTCACGGAAGCGCAGCACGCGCACGAATACCCGCTGTGCTCGCGGCTGATCGGCGATTTCGAAAACCGCGAAGTGCTCTATCTCGCGGCGCTCTTTCACGACATCGCCAAGGGTCGGGGCGGCGACCACTCGACGCTCGGCGCCGTCGATGCGCGCAGGTTCTGCCGCGCGCACGGCCTGCCCGCGAAGGAAGTCGAGCTCGTCTCCTGGCTCGTTGCCAATCACCTGACGATGTCGGCGACCGCGCAGAAGCAGGACATCTCCGATCCGGACGTGATCGCGTCGTTCGCTGCGCGGATGGGCAACGAGCGACGTCTCGTCGCGCTCTACCTCCTCACCGTCGCCGACATCCGCGGAACGAGTCCGCGTGTATGGAACGCGTGGAAGGCGCAGCTCCTGGAGGATCTCTTCTACGCGACGCGCGCGCGCCTCGCGGGCGTGGCCGGCGCGCCGACGCTCGCCGACAGCCTGCTCGCGCGGCAACGGGAAGCGCAGCGGCTGCTGCGTCTTTATGCCGTTCCCGACGGCGCGGAGCGCGCGCTGTGGGGGGAGCTCGACAACGTCTATTTCCAGCGCCAGACCGCCGGCGAGATCGCCTGGCACGCGCGGCAGCTGCACTGGCGAGTGCGGGGAACGGCGCCGGTCGTCCGCGCGCGGGTATCGAGGCTCGAAGCGGGCCTGCAGGTCGCCGTCTATCTCCCCGACCAGAAGGACCTCTTCGCGCGAATCAGCGGCTTCTTCGGCCGGCGCGGTCTTTCGATCGTCGAAGCGAAGATCCACACGACGCGCCACGGCTACGCGCTCGACACGTTCAGCGTCATCGACCCGTCGGATCCGTCGGCGTCGTACCGCGACGCGATCCAGCTCGTCGAGTTCGAGCTCGCCAAAGTGCTGACCGAGCAGCGCCCGCTCGAGCTGCCCGTCATCGGTCGCGCGAGCCGGCACCTGAAGCACTTCCCGCTGACGCCCGAAGTGCAGATCTTCCCCGACGACAAGGGAACGCATCACATCGTCGAAATCGTCGCCGGCGATCGGCCGGGCCTGCTCGCGACGATCGCGTACACGCTCGCGCGCGCGAACATCAACATCGTCAGCGCTAAGATCAACACGCTCGGCGAGCGCGCGGAGGACGTCTTCCTCGTCGACGGAGCGCGCCTGCACGACGAGCAGGCGCTGCTGCGCCTCGAGACGTCGCTCTACGAGCAGCTGCGGATCAGCTAGGCTCGGGCCTGGATGAGGCAAGCGGCACCGGGCTTAGGTGCTGGCGCATGCGCCCGCTGCCGCTCGCCTCATCCAACCCGGTCGCTTCGATCTCTCGCCGCGCATCATTCTTCATCGGGCGCGACGTCGGGAAACAGGATGTCGGTGTAGCCGAAGCGCGAGAGGTCGCGCATCCGCATCGGATAGAGGATCCCCAGCAGATGATCGACCTCGTGCTGGACGACGCGCGCATGAAAGCCGGCGACGTCGCGACGAATGGGCCGTCCCTTGGGGTCGAAGCCCTCGTAGCGCAGGTTGCGATAACGCGGCACGATGCCGCGCAGCCCCGGCACCGACAGGCAGCCTTCCCAATCTTCGTCACGCTCGTCGGAGAGCGGTGTCAGCACGGGATTGACGAGCTCGGTGTACGCCACGGGCTCCGCGTCCGGGTAGCGCTCGTTGCGCTCGACGCCGAAGATGATGACCTGCTGCAGTACGCCGATCTGGGGCGCGGCAAGTCCGGCGCCGCGGCGTACGGCCATCGTTTCACGCATGTCGACGAGCAGCGCCTCGAGCTCCGGCGTTGCGAACTTCGTGACGGGCGCGGAACGCTCGAGAAGCCGCGGGTCGCCCATTCGCAGCACGTCGCGGATCACGGTCGATCCTCCGTGCACAACGGCACGATATGCTCGAGCAGCGCGCGGACCTTGTCCATGGCCGCATGCAAGACCTTGTTGATGCCGTCCATCGAAATGTGCTCCGACGAGTCGCCGCGTCCCGCGGCTTGGTTGACGACGACCGCGATCGCGGCATACGGGAGGCCGAGCTCGCGGGCGAGCGCCGCTTCCGGCATCCCGGTCATTCCGACCAGCGTGACGCCGTCGCGATCCAGCCGATCGATCTCGGCGGCCGTTTCGAGCCGGGGTCCCGAGACGGCACCGTAGACGCCGCCGTCGACAAGCCCTATTCCGGCCGTTTGTGCCGCGGCGAGGCACTTCGCCCGAAGCCCCGGCGTGTACGGATGCGTGAAATCGACGTGGACTACGCGGTGGTCGCCTCCATCGAAAAACGACGTTTCTCGGTCGTGCGTGTAATCGATCAACTGGTGCGGAAGCACGAGGTCGCCCGGCCCGCCTCCGCGGATTCCGCCGACCGAGGCAACGGCCAAGATCGCCGTCGCGCCGCGCTGCTTGAGCGACCACAGGTTGGCCCGGTAATTGACCCGATGCGGCGGTATCGTATGCCCGTGCCCGTGGCGTGCGATGAACACGACGTCGCGGGAAGCGATCTGGCCGAAGATGAGCGCCGACGAGGGCTCGCCATAGGGCGTTCTAACGACCTCGCGGTGCGCGACTGCGAGCGTCGAGAGCCGGGTGAGGCCACTGCCTCCGATAATCGCGAGCATGGAACTTGCAGGTATGGGTCGTCAGCAGGAAACGTTGTGCCGGCGCATGCCTGTTACGCAAAGAATGCCTGCGCGGGTCGAAAAGCAGTCGACGGGCGATGACGCTGGAACTCCCCGTCGAATCATGACATTATCATTCGAATCCCGTGTCGAGTCCGAAGGGCGAGCCACGGCCGATTGTAGCCCAGGGGGCGAGCGACATGTATCTCGATCGACTGTTCAGGATGATGGCCGAGCGGCAGGCCTCCGACATGTTCATTTCGTGCGGCGCGCCGATCAACATGAAGGTCAACGGCGTCGTCGCGCCGCTGTCGGATCGCCCGATGGATCTCGACACGGTTCGCCGCGTCGCCTACGAGCTCATGTCCGAGGGACAGGCGAAGACCTTCGAAGCGGAACACGAGATGAACCTCTCGTATCTCGAACCGCACGTCGGCAATTTCCGCATCAACATCTTCCGCCAGCGCGGCACGATCTCGCTCGTCGTCCGCTACGTGCGAAGCGATATCCCGCCCTTCGAGCAGCTGAGGCTGCCGCCGGTGCTGCTCGACCTCGTGTCGGAAAAACGCGGCCTCATCATGGTGGCCGGCGCGACGGGCTCAGGCAAGTCGACTACGCTCGCCGCGATGATCGACCACCGCAATACCCATCGCACAGGTCACATCCTCACGATCGAGGATCCGATCGAATATTTGTTCCGGCACAAGAAGAGCCTGGTCAACCAGCGCGAGCTGAACGTCGATACTCTCGACTACCCGAGGGCGCTCGCGAACGCGCTGCGGGAAGCGCCCGACCTCATCATGATCGGCGAAGTCCGCGACCGCGAAACGATGCAGCAGGCGCTGCTGCACACGCTGACCGGACACCTGTGCCTCACCACGATTCACGCGAACAACAGCTACCACGCGCTCTCGCGGATCATCAACATGTTCCCGTACGACGCGCGCTCGGGGCTTCTGTCGGACCTCTCGATCGGGCTCCGGGCGATCATTTCGCAGCGGCTCGTGCGCAACAAGGAAGGCTCGCTGCAACCCGCTGTTGAGATCCTGCTCAACACCTCGCTCATTTCCGAGCTGGTGAAGAACGGCGACATCACGCAGATCAAGGATGCGATGGAGAAGTCGCTCTATCCGGGGTCGCAGACGTTCGAGCAGGCGCTCTGCCGTCTTTACATGGACGGCGCGATCAGCTACGAGGAGGCGATGACCGCGTCTGACTCGTCGACGAACCTCGCCTGGCTCATCAACCAGAACGCTCCGACGGCGCGCGTCGACGCGATGCCGCATGGCGAGCCCGAGCAGGAAAAGAAGCCACGGCGCACGCACAGCGATTTCACAGCGCTGCAGATCGAGCCCGGCATGCTCGACCGGCCGAATTGATCCGCCGCTGATGCACGCCCGGTGTTGACCCCGCCCAGCGATACGCTCGCGCTGACGCGGGCCTTGATCGAGCGGCGCTCGCTCACACCGGACGACGGGGGCTGTCAGGATCTCATTGCCGCGCGACTTGTGCCGCTCGGGTTCCGCGCGGAGCCGCTCGAGTCGAACGGCGTGACGAACACGTGGTTGCGACGCGGCACGACGCGCCCGCTCGTCTGTTTTGCCGGCCACACCGACGTCGTGCCCACGGGCCCGCTCGCCGAGTGGGCGTCCGATCCGTTCGTGCCGACCGAGCGCGACGGCTACCTCTATGGCCGCGGTGCCGCCGACATGAAAGGCTCGGTCGCCGCGTTCGTCACGGCGATCGAGAGCTTCGTCGCGGCGGATCCGGGCGCGACGGGCTCGATCGCGCTGCTCATCACCTCCGACGAGGAAGGGCCGTCGATCGATGGAACGGTGAAGGTCGTCGAGAGGCTGCAGGCCGTGGGCGAGACGATCGACTACTGCGTCGTCGGCGAGCCGACGTCGGTGGACCGGCTGGGCGACATGATCAAGAACGGGCGGCGCGGGTCGCTGTCCGGTACGCTCGTCGTCAAGGGAATCCAGGGTCACGTCGCGTACCCGCAGCTCACGAAAAATCCGATCCACCTGCTCGCCCCGGCGCTGGCCGAGCTCGCCGCGACGCGCTGGGATGACGGCAACGCATACTTTCCGCCGACGTCGTGGCAGTGTTCGAACATCCACGCCGGCACCGGCGCCGCGAACGTCGTTCCCGGCACGCTCGAGCTGATGTTCAACTTCCGGTTTTGTCCGGTGAGCACGCGCGAATCGCTGATGCAGCGCTTCGAAGAGATCGTCGCGCGCCACGGCCTCGAGTACGAGCTGCGCTGGACCGGATACGGGAAGCCGTTCCTCACGCCGCGCGGAGCGCTCGTCGCTGCGGTATCCGAAGCCGTGCGCGAAGTCACGGGGATCGTTCCCGAGCTCTCGTGCACCGGAGGGACCTCCGACGGCCGCTTCATCGCGGACATCTGCGCCGAGGTGGTCGAGCTCGGTCCGGTCAACGCGACGATCCACAAGCTCAACGAGCGCGTGAAGATCGACGATCTTGCCCCGCTCGCTCGGATCTACCGCGGGATCCTCGATCGCCTGCTGCCCTCCCGGTTGCGAGGAAGCCGATGAACACGCTCGTCAACGACCTCGAAACGCTGCGCGACTGGGTGCGCTACGCTGTATCGCGCTTCGGCGAAGCGGAGCTCGCATTCGGGCACGGGACGACCAACGCGTACGACGAAGCGGCATACCTGCTTCTCCACGCGCTCAATCTGCCGCTCGACCGCCTCGATCCGTTCCTCGACGCGAAGCTCACGCATCCCGAGCGGCAGAAGATCCTGCAGCTTCTGCAGCGCCGGATCGACCAGCGCGTGCCGGCCGCCTATCTCACGCACGAAGCGTGGCTCGGGAGCTTCCGCTTCTACGTCGACGAGCGTGTTTTGATTCCCCGCTCGTTCATCGCGGAGCTTGTGCCCGACGGACTCGCCGCTTACGTCGGATCGCCCGAGAAGGTCGCGAATGCGCTCGATCTCTGCACCGGATCCGGCTGCCTTGCCGTGCTGCTCGCCCATGCCTACCCGGAGGCCGACATCGACGCCTCCGACATCTCCTCCGACGCGCTCGCCGTCGCACAGCGCAACGTCTCGGACTACGGGCTCGCCGACCGCATCAACCTGATCCGGTCGGATCTCTTCGCGAACGTTTCGGGGAAGACCTACGATCTCATCATCAGCAATCCGCCGTATGTAACGGCGACCGCGATGGCCGACCTGCCGGCCGAATACCGGCACGAGCCGAGGCTCGCGCTCGCCGGCGGCGAAGACGGGCTGGATGCAGTGCGAACGATCCTCGCCGAGGCGCCGCGCTTCCTGAATCCCGGCGGGACGCTCGTCGTCGAGGTCGGACACAACCGCTCGGCGACCGAGCTCTCCTATCCGCGCGTGCCGTTCGTGTGGCTGGAAACGACGACCACCACCGACAGCGTTTTCCTGCTGAAGCGCGAAAAGCTGGTCGCGGCGACGTGAGGCATTGAGGCCCGCGCGCGGCGGGCCTCGGTCTCGGCTCGGCGATTCTTCAGCGGCCCGGGCGGACTTGGATCGACGGGCTCAGGCGCTCGAGCGCAACCCCGGTGTCAAACGTGCCAGTCCGCTCGATCGCGGTCTCGCCGTAGGCCTGTCCGGTCACGTTGAGGCAGGTGTCCTTGTCCTTGCGCACGATGTTGCTGCCCGTGTGCTGCACGCAATTGCGCTCCCCGAGGATCCTCTTCGCGTTGCTCTCCGAAGCTCCCTTCGACGTCAGCGCGCCCTGATCTGCCGCGGTCGCGCTTTGATCAGGTGCGGCCCCGGTCGCCGGAGGGGCCTTGGCGGCCTCCGGCGTTGCAGGCGCGGTGTATTGTCCATATGCGAGGGGGGCGATTGCCGCTACGCACATTGCAATCAACAGCTTCTTCATTCGACGCTCCTTTCCGACACTTCCGCTATGACCCTGGAAACTGCTCGCTGGTTCGCATCATGAACCCCCTTCGGCCGACCGGCAACCTGTGTAGGACAGCCGGCGGTACCGTTATCCGCAACGCCCCGGTGGCCGCGCCGGCGATAGAATGGCGCATACCCCTGCCGACCGTCCGTTCGGGTGGCG
>DASSGI010000269.1:0-2063 GCA_035857655.1 Casimicrobiaceae bacterium
CGATCGTCGCGAGTCAGTACCGATTCGGCGCAAGCCGCGCGTACTACGAGCTCGTGCGCGCGCGGATCGCCGAGTTGAAGGAGCGCTCGCTTCCGGGTATCCAGACGATCGGCGAGTTCATGGAACGTCGACTCGCGCCGGCAATGGCGACCTGCTTCTCGGTGTCGGAGCGGCTGCGCGAGCTTTCCGAGCGCGTCGCCCAGGCGAGCGGACTCCTGTCGACGCGCGTGGAGATCGCTCGCGAGAAGCAGAACCAGTCGCTGCTCGCGTCGATGGATCGGCGGGCGAAGCTGCAGCTCCGGTTGCAGCAAACCGTCGAAGGCCTTTCGGTCGCAGCGATCACCTATTACGTCGTGGGATTGGTTGGGTACGCTGCCAAGGGCCTGAAGGCGAGCGGGCTTCCCATCGATCCCGAGATCTCGATGGCCGTCGCGATCCCTGTCGTCATCTTTGTTTTGATGATGGTGCTTCGGCGCGTGCGCCGGAAGCTGGGCGGGCATTGAGCCAGGACACGCAGCAGGCTGGCCCTCCGGGCTTCACGAGACCCGGGCGCCCCTTCGGGTTCCCCGGCTGCGTCCCTGGATGGTCGCTACGCGAGCGCGATCTCGACGCGACGGTTGCGGCGCCCTTCGCTGCGGATCTTGAGCACGCGGATCCCGCCGATCTCCCCGATGTTGCGCACGTGCGTGCCTCCGCAGGGTTGCAGATCGATGCCGGGGATCTTCACGAGGCGCACTCTTCCGGCGCCGCGGGGAGGCGCCACGCTCATCGTCTTGACGAGCTCGGGCCGCGCGTCGAGCTCGGCATCGCTGATCCACACGGTCTCGGTGTCGACGTTGCGCGCGATCAGCGCGTTCGTCTCGCGCTCGATTCGTGCGGCGTCGAGCAGGCTCATATCGATGTCGAAATCGAGTCGCGCCTTCTCCGGCGAGATGTTGCCGCCGGTCACCGGGGCCACGACGACGCACGACATCACGTGGAGCGCCGTGTGCAGGCGCATCAGGGCGTAGCGGCGCGCCCAGTCGATCTCGAGCGTCACCGGTTCTCCGGGCTCGAGCTGCGGCATGGCGACAGCGGGGATGTGCAGCACGCTGTCGAGCGCCTCGCCCTTGCGTGTGTCGGCAATCGCGATGCGCTCGCCGCTTGCCCGGATCAGCGCGCCGGCGTCGCCCGCCTGTCCGCCGCCGACCGGGTAGAACACCGTGCGATCGAGCTCGATCCCGCGTTCGTCGACGCGCACGACGGTTGCGGTTGCGCTCTTCGCATAGGCGTCGTCTCGAAACAACAGCGCGGTCGTCATCGCATCTCTCCCGGAATGGCGGGCTCGTCCGCTCCGCGCGTCGTCGAATCGATCCACTTCAGCGTTGCGGCTACGATCGCAGCACGGACATCCGCATCCTTGCGTCCGGTGCGTGCAGGCACGTGGAACGAATGGTCGGCGTCCGCGAAGATCTCCAGTGTCGCGCGCCGGCCGATCCGGGCAACGACGCCTTTAACGAGTGAAAGCTCCGCGAGCTCGTCCCGCGTGCCCTGGAGGAAGAGCATCGGAACGTGGACGTCGTCGAGGTGCGTTGCGCGATCGATCGACGGCTTTCCCGCCGGATGCAGCGGAAAACCGACGAACACGAGCCCGCGGACGCCTGATAGCGGCTCGATGGCCTGCGCTTGCGAGGTCATCCGGCCGCCGAACGATTTGCCGCCGGCGAAAAGCGGCAGCGCGGGCACGCGGCGCGACGCTTGTGCAACCGCTGCGCGTATCGCCGCATGCGCAACCTTCGGCGGATCGGTACGCCGCTCCCCGCGCTCCATGTACGGGAACTGGAAGCGCAGCGTCGCCACGCGATGGGCTGCAAGCTCGGCGGCGACGCTGGTCATGAAAGGGTGCGTCATTCCCGCGCCCGCGCCATGCGCCATTACGTAGCAGGCGAGCGCGTCGTGCGGGACCTCCAGCAGCGCCGAGACGTGCCCGCTTTCGCCGACGGCGATCGTGAGCGGTTGTACGGTTGCACTCATATCGCCCGCCATTTTTGCTGGCGCTCGCCCGCCGCGTTCATGCCGCCGTT
>DASSGI010000270.1:0-2767 GCA_035857655.1 Casimicrobiaceae bacterium
GCGCGGATTCCCCCACGCCAAGATCAAGATCGAGCGCTTCGCGACGAGCATTCCGAAGCACGCGTACCGGCCCGCGAAGGTTGCGGAGCCCGGCCACACCGAGTGCGAGGTTACCGCGGTGCTCGACGGCGTCACGAGGACGTTCACGCTTGAGAAGGGGAGGGAGAGCATTCTCGATGCGGGGCTCAAGGCGGGAGTCGAGCTCCCGTATTCGTGCAAGAGCGGCGCGTGCTCGACCTGTCGCGCGAAGCTGATCACGGGCGAGGTCGACATGGACGTCAACTTCGCGCTCGAGGACTACGAGCTCGCGCGCGGGTTCGTCCTCACGTGTCAGAGCCACCCGGTGACGGACCGCGTCACCGTCGACTACGACCAGACTGCCTGAAGCCGCGAAGCGCGCGGCGTGCTAGAGTTTCATCGATAAGCATCGGCAAAGGAGGGCGTTCCGTGCCGCATCCGTTGTTTGAACGTCACGCCGCGACGCTCGAGCGCGCACTCGCCGCAATCGCCGATCGCGGCTATTGGAGCGCGTATTCCGAGTCGCCCAGTCCGAAGGTGTACGGCGAAGGCGCGGCCGACGCAGGCAAGGCTGCATTCGACGCGCTGCGCGACAAGCCGTTTCCGCTCGAGCAGCCGGGCACCGCAGGCCGCGTCGGAAAGGAGATCTCGCCCTATGGACTCGCGCTCGGGATCACGTATCCGAAAGTCGATCTTGATCTGCTGTTCAAGGCGATCGCGCAAGCCGAGCCGCAATGGCGCAAGGCCGGACCCGAAGCGTGGGTCGGCGTCTGCGCCGAGATCCTCGCCCGCGTGAACCAGCAAAGTTTTCTGTTCGCGAACGCGGTGATGTACACCACGGGCCAGGCGTTCATGATGGCGTTCCAGGCCGGCGGCCCGCACGCGCAGGACCGCGGGCTCGAGGCGATCGCCTACGCGTGGGCGGAAATGAAAAGGATTCCCGCGCGCGCCTATTGGGAGAAGCCGCAAGGCAAGGGCGAGCCGCTCAAGATGGAAAAGCGCTTCCGGATCGTCCCGCGTGGCGTGGGGCTCGTGATCGGATGTTGCACTTTCCCGACGTGGAACGGCTTCCCCGGCTTCTTCGCCGATCTCGCGACCGGCAACGCAGTGGTCGTCAAGCCGCATCCTGCGGCGATCCTGCCGCTTGCGCTGCTCGTGAAGATCGCGCGCGAAGTGCTTTCCGAAGCAGGCTTCGATCCGAACGTGGTGACGCTCGTCGCGCACGACGCGGGAGACGCGATCGCGCAGACGCTTGCGCTGCGCCCCGAGGTGCGGATCATCGATTTCACCGGCAGCGCGGCCAACGGCAACTGGCTCGAAGCGAACGCACGCCAGGCGCAGGTGTACACGGAGAAGTCGGGCGTCAACCAGATCGTCGTCGACTCGGCCGACGACTTCAAGGGCGTTGCCCGCAACATCGCGTTCTCGCTCGCGCTCTACACGGGACAGATGTGCACTGCGCCGCAGAATATCTATGTTCCGAAATCGGGTATCGAGACCGCCGACGGGCATATGACGTTCGATCAGGTCGTTGCGGCAATAGGCGAGGGCGTGCAGAAGCTCCTCGGCGATCCGGCGCGCGCCATCGAGATCCTCGGCGCGGTCGTCAACGACGGCGTGATGCAGCGGCTCGAGGCCGCGCGCAAGCTCGGCTCGATCGCGCTCGACACGCAGGCGCTCGCGCACCCGGCGTTTCCGCAGGCGCGCATCCGCACGCCGCTCGTCGTCAAGCTCGACGCCGCCGACCGCGACAAATATCTGTCGGAATGGTTCGGTCCGATCGCGTTCGTGATCGCGACCGAGTCGACCGGGCAGAGCCTCGCGATCGTCGCCGACGCGGTGAAGTCGCACGGCGCGCTGACGCTCTCCGTATACTCGCGCAAACAGGACGTCATCGACCAGGCGATCGGCGTCGCGGAAGACGCGGGCGTCGCGCTGTCGATCAACCTGACGGGCGGCGTCTTCGTCAACCAGTCGGCGGCGTTCTCGGATTATCACGGCACGGGCGCGAATCCGGCGGCGAACGCGGCGCTCACCGACTCTGCGTTCGTTGCGTCACGCTTCCGCGTGGTGCAGCATCGTGCGCACGTGTGAGGGGCGCAGAGTTGGGAGCAATGCAATGACGACGCATAATGTCGCATTGCGCATCTGAACGGGTGAACCGGCCATGAACTACGAAAACATCCTGTTCGCGATCGACGGAGGCATTGCGCGGCTGACGCTCAACCGCCCCGATCGCCTCAACAGCTTCAACGACGCGATGCACGAGGAGGTTCGCGCGGTGCTCGGCCGCGTCCGCGAGGACGCGAGCGTGCGCGTGCTGCTCCTCACCGGCGCCGGGCGAGGCTTCTGCGCGGGCCAGGATCTTGCCGACCGCGCAGTCGCGCCCGGCGAGGCGCCGGTCGACCTCGGGGCGTCGATCGAACGCAATTACAAGCCGTTGATTCTCGGCCTGCGCGAGTTGCCGATGCCCGTGGTCTGCGCCGTCAATGGCGTTGCCGCCGGCGCCGGCGCCAATATCGCGCTCGCGTGCGACATCGTGATCGCGGCGAAGTCCGCGTCCTTCATCCAGGCGTTCGCGAAGATCGGGCTCATTCCGGATTCCGGCGGCACGTGGTTTCTTCCCCGCCTCGTCGGAAGCGCGCGCGCCATGGGGCTCGCGCTGCTCGGTGACAAGCTGAGCGCGGACGACGCCGCCGCCTGGGGACTCATCTGGCAGGCCGTCGAAGACGGCCAGCTCACGACCATC
>DASSGI010000271.1:0-9034 GCA_035857655.1 Casimicrobiaceae bacterium
GACTGTCAAGAAGCGGTTTCCCCGGCGCGGCGATGCCGCGGGCGTTCTCATCGTCAGGCTCAACGATCCCACCGAGGCCGCAAGCGTCTCGAATGCCATCGATGCGACGTTCAAGAACTCGCTTGCCGAGACGCTCACCGAGACCGAAAAGGCGTTCCAGCTCTCGTTCGTCGCGATGACCGAGGCGATATTGCTTGCGATTCAGGCGGTGTCCTTCGTCGTCATCATCATCATCATGGCGGTGATGGCGAACACGATGGCGATGACGGCGCGGGAGCGCGGGTCCGAGTACGCGACGCTGAAGGCTCTCGGCTTTTCCAACGGCTTTGTCGCAATGCTGATCTTCGCCGAGTCGCTCGGCATCGCGCTCGTCGGAGGCATCGCCGCGGTCCTGCTGACGGTGCCCGTCGCGAACGGTTTCGCGGAGAAGATGGGAACGCTGTTCCCGATCTTTTTCGTGAGCGAGGGCACGATGCTGATGCAGATTGCCGCCGCGGTCGTCGTCGGGATCGTCGCGGCGGTGTTTCCCGCGTGGCGGACAGCCCGCGTGCGCATCGTCGACGGGCTGCGCGCGATCGGCTGAAACCAGTATGACGATCCCGTTCAGCTACGTCGTTCGCAATGTCGCCGCGCGGCGGCTCACGACGGTGCTTACCGCCGGCGGGATGGCGCTCGTCGTCTACGTGTTCGCGACCGTGCTGATGCTGGCTGCGGGACTCAAGCAGACGCTCGTGTCGACCGGCCAGGACGACAACGTCGTCGTGATCCGTCGCGGCGCGCAGTCCGAAGTGCAAAGCGGCGTCGACCGCACGCAGGCGGGCGTGGTCGAGAGCCTGCCCGATATCGCGATCGGCGAGGACGGGCAGAAGCTCATCTCCAAGGAGCCCGTCGTCCTCATCAACCAGCCGAAGCGAGGCTCCAGCAAATCGTCGAACGTCGTCATACGGGGTGTTACCCCGAGCGGCCTCGAGTTGCGCCCGCAGGTGCGCCTTGTCGAGGGCCGGATGTTCCGGCCGGGGACATCCGAGATCGTCACGGGCCGCGCGGTTGCGGAGGGCTTCCAGGGTGCCGGCGTCGGCGAGACGCTGCGCTTCGCTTCGCGCGACTGGACGGTCGTCGGCGTCTTCGATGCGGGGCGCACGGGCTTCGACTCCGAGATCTGGGGCGACGCCGAGCAGATGCTGCAGGCGTTTCGCCGCCTCGGTTTCTCCGCGCTGATCTTCAGGCTCTCCGACCCCGGCCGCTTCGACGCGGTGAAGACCGCGATCGAATCGGATCCGCGCCTCACGCTCGAAGCGAAGCGCGAAACGCGCTTCTACGCCGACCAGTCGGAGTCGCTCGCCAGGTTCATCAGCTATCTCGGGACGACGATCTCGGTGATCTTCTCGATCGGTGCGATCATCGGCGCAATGATCACGATGTACGCGAGCGTCGCGTCGCGGACCGCCGAGATCGGAACTCTGCGCGCACTGGGATTTCCCCGCACCGCGATCCTCGTTGCATTTCTCGTCGAGGCGCTGACGCTCGGATTGCTGGGTGGCGTCATCGGGCTCGTCGCGGCGTCGTTCATGCAAGCGCTGTCGATCTCGACGATGAACTTCCAGACGTTCGCGGAGATTGCGTTCTCGTTCAGGATGACGCCCGAAATCGTCGCCGCGTCGCTCGCCTTCGCGCTCGCGATGGGTTTCGTCGGGGGATTCCTGCCGGCGGCCCGTGCCGCGCGGATGAAGATCGTCGATGCGTTGAGGGCGGCATGAGCGGCGAGGTCCGAAGGGCTCGTGCGCCCCGCACGGCATATGCCTCCGGGCTTCACGAGAACCGGGCGCCCTTCGGCATATGCCGTGCGAGGCCCCTGATCATGCTGGCATTGATTTCGGTCGCCGCGGCCTTCGCCGCGGAGTCTCCTGCACAGAGCATTGCGGATGCGTACATCAACCAGCGCGGCAACGTCGTGGTCGTCGGCAAGGATGGCCGACAAACGGGGATCACGAGCCAGGGAGGTTGCGAGCAGATCGTCGTCGCGCAGGACCGCAGGACGGTCGCGTGGTCGAGATCGACGAAAAAGGGGTCCGCGGTGTTCGTCTATCGCGACGGTACCGTCAGGAAAATCGAAGGCTCTCCATTCATCCGTGACTACTGGTTCGTCGACGGGGGACGCAAGATCGCCGTCGCGTCGGGAGGCCTGTATTTCGCCGGCTGGGAATCGCTCTACGACGTCGCCACGCTGCGGCTCGTCGACGAATTCAACCAGTACACGACGCCGCACGAGTCTCGACCGTGGTGGTCGACGTCGAGCGAGATCTACAACGGCGATTGAGCGCAGAAACGCTCAGTCTTCTCCCTCCTTCGGAATGACGTCCACATTGTCTATCAGGCGCGTGCTTCCGAGCGTGGCGGCGCCCAGCACGACCAGCAGGTTCGGGTGATCGAAGCCTTCGGGGTGCGGAATGCGCAGCCCGAGGCCGTGCCGCACGGCGATGTAGTCGACCTTCCAGCCGCGATGCGCGAGCTCCATCCGGGCTTCGGCCTCGAGATTCGCGTAGTCGTGGCGCCCGGCCGCGATCCCGTCGGCGATGCCGCGCAGCACGCGATAGAGACTCGGCGCTTCGAGCCGTTCCTCGCGCGACAGGTAGGTGTTGCGCGACGACAGCGCGAGCCCGTCTTCGGCGCGCACCGTCTCCGCGGGGACGATCTGTATCGGAAGGTTGAACTGCTGAACCATCCCGCGGACGATCTTCAGCTGCTGTCGGTCCTTCTTGCCGAAGACCGCGACGTCGGGCTGCACGAGGTGGAAGAGCTTGAGGACGACCGTGCACACGCCATGGAAGAATCCGGGCCGGGACGCGCCTTCGAGCTCGTCGGCGAGCGGCGGCGGCTGCACGCGGTAGACCTGCGGCGTCGGGTACATCTCCTGCTCCTGCGGCATGAACAGCACGTCGACGCCCTCGCGCGCGAGCCCGATCTGGTCGGTCTGCGGCGTCCGCGGGTAGCGGTCGAAATCTTCGTTCGGCCCGAACTGCAGGCGATTGACGAAGATGCTGGCGACGACCGCGTCGCCGTGCTGCCGCGCGATCCGGCACAGCGACAGATGGCCCTCGTGCAGGTTGCCCATCGTCGGTACGAAGGCGGTTCGCTTGACGCTGGCGAGGCGCCGCGAGAGCTCGGCGGCGTTGTGGACGATATCCATGCGATTTCGATGCGTCGTGGTTTGAAGGGCGAACGCGGGCGAACGATCCGCCGCTGCTTTCAGAAGCAATGCTCGGGTGCGGGGAACGAGCCGTCCTTCACCGCGGCGACATACGCGGCGAGCGCCGACTCGATGCTGTCGTGGCCGATCATGAAGTTACGGACGAAGCGCGCGGGTCGACCCGCGGTCACGCCGAGCGCGTCGTAGATTACCAGCACCTGCCCCGAGCAGTCCGGCCCCGCGCCGATTCCGATGACGGGGATGCCGACCGCTGCTGTGAGCGCGGCGCCGAGATCGCGCGGGACGCATTCGGCAACGAGCAGCGTCGCACCGGCGACGGCGAGCGCACGGCCGTCGGCGAGAAGCGCTTCGGCGGCGTCCGGCGTTTTTCCCTGCACGCGATAGCCTCCGAGCATGTTGACCGATTGCGGCAGCAAACCCACGTGGCCGCAGACCGGGATGCCCCGAACGACGAGGAACTCGACCGTTGGCGCGAGCCACGCGCCGCCCTCGAGCTTCACCATCGCCGCTCCCGCCTTGAGGGCGGCGGCGCACGCCGCGTAGGCCGCCTCGGGCCCGGCCTGATAACTTCCGAACGGCATGTCGGCGACAACGAGCGCCCGGGTTCTCGCGGCCGCGACGCAGCGCGTGTGATAGACGACGTCGTCGAGACTCACGGCCAACGTCGACGGATGGCCCTGAATGACCATCCCCAGCGAATCGCCGACGAGGAGCACATCGACGCCGGCGCGATCTGCGGCAGCGGCGAATGTCGCGTCGTACGCAGTCAGCATCGCGATCTTCTTGCGTTCGGCGTACATCCGCCCGAGCGCCGGCACGGTGACCGGCGCCTCCTTCGCTCCCGCGGTCCCGCCGGGCGATGCGTGAGCGCTCACCGGAAGACCTCCGCGCCCACGAGGGCAACCGTCCCGGTGCCGCGCTCCAGGCAGCAGCAATGAGCGGGCTGACGCCAATGGCTCATGATGCGAGATTGAAGAATTCGCGTGGACCGCGCATCGAGGCGATCCGGGCGAGAAGCAGCGTGACGTGCTCGCGGTTGTCGACGAAATTGAGCCGCCCGCTGTTGACGATCAGCAACGGCGCCGCGTCGTACCCATAGAAAAAGCGGCTGTACGCATTGGCGAGGCGGCCCAGATAGGCTGCCGATATCTTGCGCTCGAAGTCGATGCCGCGGCGGTGGACGCGATCGATGAGCGTCTCGACCGGCGCCTGCAGATAGACGACGAGGTCCGGCGTCGGCGCCTGCGGCCGCAAGTGCGAATAGACCTTCTCGTAGAGGTTGTATTCGGCGTCGGTGAGATTGAGCCGAGCGAACAGCGGATCCTTGTCCAGCATGAAATCCGCGACGGTCGCGCGGCGGAACATGTCGTACTGGCCGACCCCGGCGAGCTGATCGACCCGTTGGAACAGGAACGTGAGCTGCGTCGCCAATGCATGCCGCGCGATGTCGGCGTAGAAGCGCTCGAGAAACGGATTGTCCTCGGGGCGCTCGAACAGCTCCTCGCCGCCCACGTGTTGCGCGAGCACGCGCGCGAGGCTCGTCTTTCCTGAGCCGATCGGTCCCTCGACGACGATATAACGGCATTTCTCCAGGTCCATCGCGTATTCCGGCCGTGTGAAGCGCGGCGCTGCCCGAATGCTAGCGCAGGACGTGGGTCCGGGTGCGGGCAATGCGCTGGCCGCGCACCGAGGCCAGATAACGCCGCGCGACACCGCGGCCGGGAATCGTCGCGGCGGAGTCGACGTCGACGAGCGGGCGCAGCACGAACGCGCGTTCGTGCATCCGCGGATGCGGAACCGTGAGGTCCGCGGTGCGAATCCGCCGGCGTCCGTACAGCAACACGTCGATGTCGAGCGTGCGCGGTGCGTTGCGCCGCGAGCGGCGGCGGAGCTGTCTGCGTTCGATCCGGCGCAACGCGGCGAGGAGCGCTCGCGGAGCGAGCGTCGTGCGCACAACGACAACGCTGTTCACGTAGTCCGGTTGCGGATCGTCGACGCCGACGGGCGCGGTCACGTAGTTCGGCGACGCGGCCACGATATGCGTTCCAGGCAGACGGCCGATCGAGCGCAGAGCGCGCGCAAGCTGCCGCCGCGGGTGGGCGAGATTGCTGCCGAGCCCGAGATAGGCGAGCGTCGCGCTCAAGACGCGCCGCCCCGCCTATTCACTCGGCGGAGCGTCCGAGCCGGGCGCCGGGGTCGCCGCTTCGCCGTCGGTGCGGCGCCGGCGTCCGCGCGATCGTGGACGGGCGCGTTTCTTCGGCTCGGTGTCGGGCTTGAGCATTGCCTCCCTCGCGTCGGGCGTCGCGTTGGCGAAGCGGTCCCACCACTCGGCAAGACGTGCGCGCTCGCCCTCGAGCTCGCCGCTCCGGCAGCGCAGATCGAGAAAATCCCATCCTGCGCGGAAGCGCGGATGCTCGAGCAGTTTGTACGGACGCTGCCCGGAGCGCTGCTCGAAGCGCGGCTGCAGCGCCCAGATCTCCTTGATCGTCGCCTCGAAGCGGCGCGGGACCGCGATCTTCTTCGCCTGCTTGCTGAGCACCTGGTCCATCGCGTCGAAAAGCGCGGGCATCGGCCGGCCGCCGGCCGCCTTCGCGGCGTTCCATGTCGCGATCACCTCGTGCCAGAGCAGCGTAGCGAACAGGAACGCCGGCGACACGCCGCGGCTCTCGCGCACGCGCAGGTCGGTATCGGCGAGTGCGAGCTCGACGAAGCGCTGGCCGAGAGGCTGCTCGAGGACGATGTCGATCAGCGGGAGCAGTCCGTGCGACAGCCCGTGCGCACGCAGGCTCTTCATCGTTTCGACGGCGTGGCCGGAGAGCAGGAGCTTCTGCATCTCGTCGAAGAGGCGCGCTGGTGGAACGTTCTGCATCAGCGGCGCGAGATTCGGTATGGGCGCCGCCGTCTCGCGATCGATCGCCACCCCGAGCTTCGCGGCGAGGCGTACGGCACGCAGCATCCGCACCGGGTCCTCCCGCAGCCGCGTCACCGGCGCGCCGATCAACTTGAGACGCCGGAAACGGATATCGGTGATGCCGCCGACGAAATCCCAGACCTCCTCGTTCGCCGGATCGAAATAGAGCGCGTTGATCGTGAAGTCGCGCCGCAGCGCGTCCTCGGCCTGCGAGCCGTAGACGTTGTCGGTGATGAGGCGCCCGTGCTCATCGGTGGCGTCCTCGCCGGTTTGGGCCGCGCGAAACGTCGACACTTCGATAGTTTCCGGTCCGATGTGAACGTGAACCAGCCGGAATCGCCGGCCGATGATGAAGGCGCGCCGGAACAGCGGCTTCACCTGCTCGGGGCGCGCATCGGTCGCCACGTCGAAATCCTTGGGCACGATCCCGAGCAGGAGGTCGCGGACCGCGCCGCCGACGACGAATGCCATGAATCCGGCGTCGTGCAGCTTGCGCGTCACCTCGAGCGCGCCCCGGCTCAGGTGATTGCGTCGAATCGGATGATCGGCGACACCGTAGATGCGCGGCTCGCCGGGCTTGAATCTCCCGGCCAGGAAGCGTGAGAACAGGCGTCGGATCGTCACTCGAACGAGACGGCGCAACGCGCCGCGGCGAATATGGAACCCCGCCGGCGAAGCGGCAGTCGTCGCAAGGCGCCGGGCAGGCGGAAATGGCGCTGGCGTTTGATCATCGAGCGCGTCCCGATCATAACATGCAGGCGCGCGCCGATCGGACCGCGGGCCCACCGCGCGGTCGTGGCGGCTTTCACTGAATTCGACGATAATTCTTCGTTTGCCGCGGTCGCTCTCGACTCGCGCCACGATCCCGCGTGCCGGCAGGCAACTCCCGGCGGCTCGCGCGGCGACGCTCCAAGGAGAACCGATGTATCAGCACGTCAAGGTCCCGGCTTCAGGGCAAAAGATCACGGTCGGCAAGGATTTTAGCCTCAACGTCCCCGACAACCCGATCATTCCGTATATCGAGGGGGATGGCACCGGCATCGACATCACGCCGGTGATGATTCGCGTCGTCGACGCGGCGGTCGCGAAGGCCTACGGCGGCAAGCGGAAGATCCACTGGATGGAGATCTACGCAGGCGAGAAATCGACGAAGGCTTACGGCCCCGACGTCTGGCTGCCCGACGAGACGCTCGCGATCGTTCGCGACTACGTGGTCTCGATCAAGGGACCGCTCACCACGCCGGTCGGCGGCGGGATCCGCTCGCTCAACGTCGCGTTGCGGCAGCAGCTCGACCTCTACGTCTGCCTGCGGCCCGTGCGGTATTTCACCGGCGTGCCGAGCCCGGTCAAGGAGCCGCAGAAGATCGACATGGTGATTTTCCGCGAGAACTCCGAGGACATCTACGCGGGAATCGAGTGGGACGCCGACTCCGAAGGCGCGAAGAAGGTCATCGCTTTCCTGGTGGGCGAGATGGGCGTCAAGAAGATCCGCTTTCCGGCGACCTCGGGCATCGGGATCAAGCCGGTGTCGCGTGAAGGCACGCAGCGGCTCGTTCGCAAGGCGATCCAGTACGCGATCGACAACGACCGCAAATCGGTGACGCTCGTGCACAAGGGCAACATCATGAAGTTCACCGAAGGCGCTTTCCGCGACTGGGGCTACGAGCTCGCGCAGCGCGAGTTCGGCGCGCAGCCGATCGACGGCGGACCCTGGCGCAAGTTCAGGAATCCGAAGAGCGGACGCGACATCGTCGTGAAGGATGTCATCGCCGACGCGTTCCTCCAGCAGATCCTGCTGCGGCCGGACGAGTACGATGTGATCGCAACGCTGAACCTCAACGGCGATTACATCTCGGACGCGCTTGCCGCCGAGGTCGGCGGCATCGGCATCGCGCCGGGCGCGAATATGTCGGACTCGGTCGCGATGTTCGAAGCCACTCACGGCACCGCGCCGAAGTACGCCGGCAAGGATTACGTGAACCCGGGTTCCGAAATCCTGTCGGCCGAGATGATGCTCGTCCACATGGGGTGGAAGGAGGCGGCGAATCTTATCGTCAAGAGTCTCGAAAAGGCCGTCGTCGACAAGGTTGTGACCTACGATTTCGCGCGCCTCATGCCCGGTGCGACCCAGGTTTCGTGCTCCGGCTTCGGCAAGGCGATGATCGAACGGATGTAGCGGAAAGCCCTTGAGAGGGCTTCTCGCACCGCGTCATTCGCGGCTGCGGCAAGCTGTCGGCGGAAGTGTTGTTTTTTTGGCGCGACCGTCCGTCTGTTCGTCGGGCGTGGGAAACCGCCGCCTTTCGCCCGCGGCGAGCCCCCTCGTCGCTGGAGGGGCTTTGGATCCAGTGCAACTTCTACCGACTGCGGCTGTCTGCGGCGCGAGCGTCTGGCCACCCTTGAAATATCCGTTGTAATCAGAAAACATAGACCCATCTAGCGCCAGTCAACCAATAGCGGGGAAATGGCCAACCAGCAGCAGGACGGCGGCCTTCTCGAGGCCGAGAAAACGCGTGTCGAGCCGCCGCCGCTTTTCAAGGTGTTGCTGTTGAACGACGACTACACGCCGATGGACTTTGTCGTCGTCGTGTTGCAGACTGTTTTTGCGATGAGCCGGGAAAAGGCCACGCAAGTGATGCTGCAGGTGCATCGCGAGGGGATGGGGGTATGCGGTACGTACGTGCGCGAGATCGCGGCGGCGAAGGTCGATCAGGTGATCGATCTCGCGCGGCAGCACCAGCACCCCTTGCAGTGCACGATGGAGGAGGCTTGAGCGTTAAAGGGCGCAACGGCCCGCAGTCGCCGCACTTCGCGGTGCTACCGGGGCACGCTCGTGAAAGGCAATCGAAATGATCGCGCAGGAACTGGAAGTTTCCCTCCACATGGCTTTTGTCGAAGCGCGGCAGAAGCAGCACGAG
>DASSGI010000272.1:0-6569 GCA_035857655.1 Casimicrobiaceae bacterium
GCGCAACAACCGGAAAAAGGGGGGCTGCCGTGAACAAGTCAGACTTGATCGACGCGATCGCCCGACACGCCGACATTTCCAAAGCCGCCGCCGAGCGTGCGCTCGATGCGTCGGTCAACACGATCAAGGGCGCGCTCAAGAAGGGGGACATCGTCACCCTCGTCGGCTTCGGTTCGTTTTACGTCGGCCGACGTACCGCGCGACAGGGTCGCAATCCCCGCACCGGAGCAACGATCAAGATCCGCGCGGCGAAGGTGCCGAAGTTTCGCCCTGGCAAAGCATTGAAGGATGCGGTAAACTAGCGCGCTTGTTTACGGTGCGCTCGGGTCGCGGCGCTTGCGTCCCGACGCCGGCGAGTTCAGGGTGCTTAGCTCAGCCGGTAGAGCGTCGCCCTTACAAGGCGAATGTCGGCGGTTCGATCCCGTCAGCACCCACCAGTGACACTGGAAGAATCGTCGAAGCTCGTCGATGGAGTGGTAGTTCAGTTGGTTAGAATACCGGCCTGTCACGCCGGGGGTCGCGGGTTCGAGTCCCGTCCACTCCGCCAATTCGAAGGGCGAACGCGAGTTCGCCCTTTTCGCATCCGATGATGGTCCGCTGAATGTACGACCTCGTATACAAAAACAAACGCTTCGCGCAGTTCATTCTTGCGCTGATCACGCTGCCGTTCGCGTTCTTCGGCGTCGACTACTACTTCCGGCGCTCCGACATGGCGGGCGAGGTCGCGAAGTTCGACGGCGGGCAGATCACGCAGGTCGAGTTCGACAAGGCGATCCGTGATCAACAGGACGCGATGCGACGCAGCGGCCAGCAGAACATCGACCCGGCGCTCTTCGACAACCCCGAGACCCGCTACAACCTGCTGCAGCAGCTGCTGCGCGAGCGCCTCGTGGAAAAGAAGGGCGCGGACCTGCATTTCCGGATTTCGAACGAGCAGCTCTTCGATCGCATCGCGGCGGATCCGCGGTTTCGCCAGGGCGACCGCTTTTCGCTCGACGTTTACAAATCGCTCCTCACCCAGAACGGGATTCCAGAGGCTCTGTTCGAGGACAGCATCCGCAGGCAGCTCATCGCGGAGAAAGTCATCGACCCGATCGCGCGCGGAGGGATCGTCGCGAAGGCGTCCGCCGTCGCGTTCGTCAACCTGCTCGAGCAACAGCGGGAAGTCGAAGTCGCGTCGGTCGATGCCGATGCGTTCGCGAAGGACGTGAAGGTCGACGACGCGCAGGTGAAGGATTTCTACGACAAGAACGCCGCGGCGTTCAAGACGCCCGAGGAGCTGAAGTTCGAGTACGTGGTCCTCACGCAGGACGCGTTGCTGCCGCAGGTGAGCGTGACGCCCGAGGAGGTCAAAGCGCAGTACGCGGCCGCGGAGAAGACCTACACGCAGGAGGAGCAGCGGCAGGCTGCGCACATCCTGATCGCCGTGAAGCCGGACGCGTCGGAAGCCGACCGCGCGGCGGCGAAGAAGAAGGCCGACGACATCGCCGCCCAGGCGAAAGCGAATCCTGCGAAATTCGCCGACCTCGCGAAGCAATACTCGCAGGATCCGGGCTCGGCCGCGCAGGGCGGCGACCTCGGCAGCAACCCGCGCGGCACGATGGTCAAGCCGTTCGAAGACGCGGTGTTCGCGATGAAGCCGAACGAGGTCGTTGGACCCGTGCAAAGCGATTTCGGCTTCCACGTGATCAAGCTGCTCGCCGTGACGCCGGCACGCGTGCGGCCGTTCGATGACGTGAAGGCGCAGATCGAGACCGATCTGAAGCGTCAGAAGACCGCGCAGAAGTTCGCTGCGGCCGCCGACCAGTTCCAGAACCTGGTCTACGAGCAGGCCGAGTCTCTCGCTCCCGTCGCGAAGACGCTAGGCCTGAAGGTCGAGACTTCGCCGCTCGTCAATCGGGCGCAGGCGCAACAGATCGCGATGGGCAACGCGAAGGTCGTGCAGGCGCTGCTGTCGCCGGAGTCGATCTCCGCGAAGCGCAACACCGACGCGATCGAGGTCGGTCCGAACGCGCTGATGGCTGCGCGGTTGCTCGAGTACAAGCCGTCCGCGCCGCGTCCGTTCGACGAGGTGAAGGAGGAAATCCGCAAGCAGCTCGCCCGCCAGGGCGCCGTCGAGCTCGCACAGAAAGCGGGGCGCGAGAAGCTCGCACTGCTCGAGCAGGGCAGGAGCGATCGCGACGTCGGGCTCTCGTTCGCGAATCGAGTTGCGGTGGCGCGCGGCCGGCCGGCGCCAGGTTTCTCGACCGATGCGGTCACGAAGATCTTTCAGGCGGATGCGACGAAGCTGCCGCGCTACGTCGGCGCGACGAGCGGCGCCGGGTTCTCGATCTACAAGCTCGTCAACGTCATCAATCCGCCGGAGCCGGAGCCTGCGCGGCTCGCGAGCGCGCGCAAGGGAATGGCGGATGCGCGCAGCCGCGAGATATTCGATGCTTACATTGCCGATCTGAAGACCAAGGCCAAGGTCGAGATCAACCAGGCCAATCTCGACAAGAAGGCGGCCGCGCAGTAGCGCGCGTCAGCTCGAGCAGTTCTCGCGCAGCCAGCCCTCGAGCTGCTCGCGCTCCTTCCGGCGTGCGGCGTCGTCCATGTAAACGGGCTCGCCCTTTTCGTTGCTGCGGAACAGCAGCACGTTCTGGTCGTTTTGCATCATCGTCACCTGGCCGCGCACGCGCTGGCATTGCTCGCGCTTCTTGTCGGCATCGACCTTCGCCTTGGCAGCCTTCGATTCCTCGTCGGCACGCAGCATCTTGTTCTGCTTGAGCTCGGCTTCCTTGGTCGCGAGCTCCTTGACGGCGTTCGGATTGGCGGGAGGCGGCGGTGCGTTGATCGCTTCGACCTTGTAGTTGCCGTTGGGAGGCTGATCGGAATAGATGACGCGGCCGTTCGCGTCGGTCCACTTGTACATTGCGGCGCTTGCCGGAAGCGCGGCGAGGGCGATGGCCACAGCTGCGGCGAACAACCCAGCCGTGCCGAGCGCACGCGTAGCGCTAGAACCCTGAAACTGCCCGAATTGCATCCCGTCGTCCGACATAGGCAAACCTCGATACGTCTTATGACATTGGCAAGGTAATCCAACGCCGTGCGGGCGTCAAACCGGCCATGCGGTCGAAGGCCCATCCGGCAGGCGCTGTTGCCGATTCGGCACACCTCGCTCGTGGCCTACATTCTGCGCACTGGCCGACGCGGGTATAATTCGTTTTTGCGCATTGGAGAAACCGCATGCGTGTCGTCCGGAAGGCGCTGACGTTCGATGACGTCCTGCTCGTTCCCGCGCATTCCCTCGTCGTTCCCAACGAAGTCAGCCTAAAGACCCGCCTGACGGCCACGATCGGGCTCAACCTCCCGCTGCTTTCCGCGGCGATGGACACGGTGACCGAGGCGCGTCTCGCCATCGCGATCGCGCAGGAAGGCGGCCTTGGTGTAGTGCACAAGAACCTGACGCCGGCCAAGCAGGCGGCGGAGGTCGCGAAGGTCAAGCGCTTCGAAAGCGGCGTCGTCAAGGATCCAATCACGATTCCGCCGTCGATGACGGTGCGCGAAGTGCTCGCGTTGACCCGCGCGCACCGGATCTCGGGGCTCCCGGTCGTCGAAGGCAAGCGGGTCGTCGGCATCGTCACCAATCGCGACCTTCGGTTCGAGACGAACCTCGACCAGCCGGCCGCGAACATCATGACGAAGCGCGACAAGCTGGTCACCGTGCCCGAAGGTACCGATCTCGAGCACGCGAAAGCGCTGATGCACCAGCACCGTCTCGAGCGCGTTCTCGTCGTCAACGACAGGACGGAGCTGCGCGGTCTCATCACCGTCAAGGACATCCTCAAGTCGACAGAGCACCCGCACGCGTCGAAGGACGATCTCGGACGGCTGCGCGTCGGCGCGGCGGTGGGAACGGCCGGCGACACCGACGAGCGCGTCGAGGTGCTCGTGGGCGCCGGCGTCGACGTTCTCGTCGTCGACACATCGCATGGACATTCGCAGGGCGTGCTCGACCGCGTGCAGCGGATCAAGAAGCTGCACCCCGGCGTGCAGGTGATCGGCGGCAACATCGCGACTGCCGACGGCGCGAAAGCGCTTGCCGATCACGGCGCGGACGCCGTCAAGGTCGGCGTCGGACCCGGATCGATCTGCACGACGCGGATCGTCGCCGGCGTCGGCGTCCCGCAGATCTCGGCGATCCAGCATGCGCTCGATGGCGTCGCCCGCGCGGGCGTCCCGGTGATCGCCGACGGAGGCATTCGCTATTCCGGCGACATCGCGAAGGCGCTTGCTGCAGGCGCGTCGGCTGTGATGCTCGGCAGCCTCTTCGCCGGCACCGAGGAAGCGCCCGGCGAAACGGAGCTCTACCAGGGCAGGTCGTACAAGAGCTATCGCGGCATGGGCTCGCTCGGAGCCATGCAACAGGGCAGCGCAGACCGCTATTTCCAGGATTCCGAAGGCGAGGGCGCGTCGGAGCGGCTCGTTCCGCAGGGAATCGAGGGCCGCGTTCCGTACAAAGGCGTGCTCTCGGAATTGATCCATCAGCTGATGGGCGGCCTGCGCGCGGCGATGGGCTACTGCGGCTGCAAGACGATCGAGGATCTGCACACGCGCGCCGAGTTCGTCGAGATCACCTCGGCCGGCATGCGCGAATCGCACGTGCACGACGTGCAGATCGTGAAGGAGGCGCCGAATTACCGCGTGGAATAGCGTGCGGTCCGCCGCACGCGGCACAAGCCTCCGGGCTTCACGAGACCCGGGCGCCCTCCGGCTTGTACCGCGCGCGTCGACGGCGCCGTAACCGATGGCCGCGCCTTCGCATTCGCGGATCCTGATCCTAGACTTCGGCGCGCAGTACACGCAGTTGATCGCGCGCCGCCTGCGCGAGACGCACGTCTACTGCGAGATTCATCCGTTCGACGTCGACGATGCGTTCGTGCGTGCGTATCAGCCGAAGGGAATCATCCTGTCGGGCGGGCCGAACAGCGTGACGGTGGGCGACACGCCGCGCGCGCCGAATGCCGTGTGGACGATCGGCGTTCCCGTGCTCGGCATCTGCTACGGGATGCAGACGATGGCGGCGCAGCTCGGCGGCAGCGTCGAGGAAGGTGCGATTCGCGAGTTCGGTTACGCCGAAGTGCGAGCGCGCGGGCACTCGCGGCTCTTCGAAGGGATCGAAGACCGCACGAACGCCGAAGGGCATGGTCTCCTCGACGTCTGGATGAGCCACGGTGACAAGGTCACCGCGCTCCCACCCGGCTTCACGCTGATCGGCAGCAGCAACGCCTGCGCGATCGCAGCGATGGCCGATCCGGCCCGCGGCTTCTACGCCGTCCAGTTCCATCCCGAGGTCACGCACACGAAGCAGGGCGCCGCGATCCTTTCGCGGTTCGCCCACGACATCTGCGGCTGCGGCGAAGACTGGAACATGCGCGACTACGCCGGCGAGGCGGTCGCGGCGATCCGCGCGCAGGTCGGGAGCGACGGCGTGCTGCTCGGCCTCTCCGGCGGCGTCGACTCGGCAGTCGCCGCGGCGCTCATACACAAGGCGATCGGCGACCAGCTCGTGTGCGTGTTCGTCGACCATGGCCTGCTGCGCTTGAACGAGGCCGAGCAGGTGATGGACACGTTCGAGCGCAACCTCGGCGTTCGCGTGATCCACGTCGATTGCGCCGACGAGATGTTCGCCGCGCTCGACGGCGTCGACGATCCGGAAGGCAAGCGCCGGATCATCGGCCGCGTCTTCGGCGACGTGTTCCAGCGCGAGGCGGAGCGGCTGCGCGAGCACGGCACCGCACCGCAGTGGCTCGCGCAGGGAACGATCTACCCGGACGTCATCGAGTCGGCGGGCGCGAAGACGAAGAAGGCGCACACGATCAAGTCGCATCACAACGTCGGCGGACTCCCGGAAACGCTGCACATGAAGCTCCTCGAGCCGCTGCGCGAGCTGTTCAAGGACGAAGTGCGCGAGCTGGGTCTCGCGCTCGGACTCCCGCGCGAAATGATCTATCGCCATCCGTTCCCGGGCCCCGGACTCGGCGTGCGGATCCTCGGTGCAGTCACCCGGGAGCATGCGGATCTGCTGCGCCGCGCCGATGCGATCTTCATCGACGAGCTCAGGCTCGCGCGCGATGGAGACGGCAAGAGCTGGTACGACCGCACCGCGCAGGCGTTTGCCGTGTTCCTTCCCGTGCGCTCGGTCGGCGTCATGGGAGACGGTCGCACGTACGAGCACGCGGTCGCATTGCGAGCAGTGCAGACAACGGATTTCATGACGGCGCACTGGGCGCATCTGCCGTTCGACCTGCTCGCGCACGTGTCGAGCCGGATCACCAACGAAGTTCGCGGGATCAATCGCGTCGTCTACGATATCTCCGGCAAGCCCCCGGCGACGATCGAATGGGAATGAAGCGAACGGCCGGTTCGCATGAAAGGAGGCCAGCGATGGCAAAGCTCGACGATCCGCAACGCTGCATCGCACTCTGGCGACATCTCGCGCTCGCGGGGAGCCGTACGCTCGGCACGCTGCAGCGCGGGAGGCGCGACGAGTATCTCATCGTGACCGCCGCCGCGGCGCTTGCGTTCGA
>DASSGI010000273.1:0-12444 GCA_035857655.1 Casimicrobiaceae bacterium
ACGCCGCGCGCAACGGCGGCTGCAATCGGCCGCTGATCCTTGGCGACGCCGGGGCTGATCGCGATCAGATCGGCGCCGATGAACGTCGTGTCGTCGATCGGCCCGGAAATCACCGGCACGTTCGGCAGCGCAGCGGAAAGCTTCGTGGCGAACGGCGGATTCGAGCGCGTGTCGGCAACGCGGACGCTTGCTCCGTTCGCGGCGAGGTAGCGCGCGAGCGAGTACCCGGTGAGCCCGAGCCCCAGCACGACGGCGGTGCGATCCTCGTAGCTCATCGCAGCGTCGCCGAAATCGATTTGTCGGTCGGGCATCGCATCAGCGCAGCTTCAGCGTGGAAAGACCGAACAGCACCAGCAGCATCGTTACGATCCAGAACCGAACGACGACCTGGTTTTCTTTCCAGCCTTTGAGCTCGTAGTGGTGATGGATCGGCGCCATTCGAAAGACGCGCCGCCCCGTCAACTTGAACGAGGCGACCTGGATCACGACGGAGAGCGTCTCGACGACGAACACGCCGCCCATGATGAAGAGCACGATCTCCTGGCGAACGATGACGGCGATCGTCCCGAGCGCGGCGCCGAGCGCCAGCGCACCGACGTCGCCCATGAACACCTCGGCCGGATAGGCGTTGAACCAGAGAAATCCGAGGCCCGCGCCGGCCATCGCGCCGCAGATCACGGCGAGCTCTCCGGCGCCCGGGATGTATGGGAACTGCAGGTAGCGCGCGAAGATCGCGTTGCCGCTGACATACGCGAAGATCCCCAGCGCGCCACCGATCATCACCGTCGGCATGATCGCGAGTCCGTCGAGGCCGTCGGTCAGGTTGACCGCGTTGCTCGATCCGACGATCACGCAATACGTGAGCGCGATGAATCCCCACACGCCGAGCGGATAGGAGATCGTCTTGAAGAACGGGACGATCAGGTCGGCTTTGGGCGGCAGCTCGAGATTGAAGCCGCTGGCGATCCACGCGAGGAACATCTGGATGAAGCGCGCGGTGTCGGGCGCCGACACCGAGAAAGCGAGGTAAACGGCGGCGATCACACCCACGACCGATTGCCACAGGAACTTGGCGCGCGCGGGCAGGCCCTTCGGATTGCGGTGAACGACTTTGCGGTAGTCGTCGATCCAACCGATCGCGCCAAAGCCCACGGTAACAAGGAGCGTGACCCAGACGAAGCGATTTGCGAGGTCGCCCCACAACAGCGTCGTCACCGTGATTGACACGAGAATCAGCGCGCCGCCCATCGTCGGCGTTCCGGCCTTGGCGAGGTGCGTCTGCGGTCCATCGTCGCGCACCGACTGGCCGATTTTCATCCTCGTGAGCCACGCAATGACCTTCGGACCGACGACGAACGAGATCAGCAGCGCCGTCATGCACGCGAGCACCGCGCGCAGCGTCAGGTATCCGAACACGTTGAACGCGCGGACCTTGTTGGAAAGAAGCTCGGTCAGGAACAGCAGCATCAGTGCGCACCCGAATGCGTGTCGCCGGTCAGCGCCGCGACGACGCGCTCCATCCGCATCACGCGCGAACCCTTGACGAGGATCGTCGTTCCCGGCCGCACCGAGGCCGCGAGGTGCGCGGCGAGATCGTCGACCGCAGCGAAATGGCGCACGCCCTCACCGAACGCCGCGTCGCTTTCGGTCGTTGCCGTGCCCGCGGTGAACAGCAGATCGATGCCGGCGGCGCGCGCGTACGCGCCGACCTCGCGGTGGAATTGCGGACCGCTCTCGCCCACTTCGCCCATGTCGCCGAGCGCAAGCCAGCGCGGACGCGGGGCGTCCGCGAGCACGTCGATCGCCGCACGGACCGAGTCCGGGTTCGCGTTGTACGTGTCGTCGATGACGGTGACTCCAGCCGCCGTTCGCAACGTCGCGAGCCTGCCCGCAACGGGCCGGAACGACTCGAGCCCCGCGACGATCGCGGCCAAGGGAACGTCGATCGCGAACGCTGCGGCCGCCGCGGCAAGCGCGTTCGACAGGTTGTGCCGGCCCGGGGCATTCACGATGAACGTCGCGTCGCCGGCAGGTGTCGCGATCTGCATCGCGCCGGTGGTCGCCGGCGCACTGCGCAACCGGATCGCCGCCGGATTGGCGAGCGCGAAGTCGACGACGCGCACACCCGGACGTTCGCGCGCGGCGGCGCGCCATACATCGACCGACGGATCGTCGGCATTGACGACCGCGGTCCCTCCGTCGCGTAAGGAGCGCACGAGCGCCGCGTGCTCGTGCGCCACGTCGGCCACGCTCTTCATGAATTCCTGGTGCTCGCGCTGAGCGTTGTTGACGAGCGCGACGGTCGGTTGCGCGATTGCGGCGAGCTCGGCCGTCTCGCCGGGGTGATTCATCCCGAGCTCGATCGCCGCCGCCGTGTGCGCGTCGCGAAGCCGCAGCAGCGTGAGCGGGAGTCCGACAGCGTTGTTGAAGTTGCCCTGCGTGACGAGGACGTGCTCCGCGCCGTACTGCGCGCGCAGGATCGCGGCGAGCATTTCCTTGACGGTCGTCTTGCCGTTGCTGCCGACGACGACGATCACCGGGATCGCGAAGTGCGAGCGCCAGTGCGCGGCGAGCCGGCCGAGCGCCGCGAGCGGCTCGTCGACGACGACGAGGTTTCCGGCGAGCGCTGCAGAGCGGTTCTCGGCGACGATCGCCGCGACCGCTCCCCGCTCGAATGCGGCCGGCACGAAATCGTGGCCGTCGAAGTTCTCGCCCTTGATCGCGACGAAGAGGTCGCCGGCGACGAGCGTGCGCGAGTCTGTCGCCACGCGCGAGAAGCGCACGTTGCTGCCGAGCATGCGGCCACCGACCGCGCGCGCAGCGGTTGCGGTATCCATCATGCAAGCACCCTTCGGGCGCAGAGTTCGCTCGCCCGCATCATGCGCGCTCCTTGCTCGTCCGCTCGGCGAGCGCCGCGGTCGCGACTTCGGCATCGGAGAAGTGCACGCGCGCGCCTTTCGTCTCCTGATAGTCCTCGTGTCCCTTGCCCGCAACGAGAACGACGTCGCCGCCCTCCGCCGTGGCAATCGCCTCGCGAATCGCCGCGCCGCGATCGAGCTCGAGCGTCCAGCGCGCGCTGCCGGTGTCGCGAATGCCGCGAATGATCGCGTCGGCGATCGCCCCCGGATCCTCTCCGCGCGGATTGTCGCTGGTGACCACGGTGCGATCGGCAAGCCGCGCCGCGATCCGCCCCATGTCCGGGCGCTTGCCGGCGTCGCGATCGCCGCCGCAACCGAACACGCAGACGAGCTCGCCCCCTTCGGCGACTGCGGGACGCAACGCAGTCAGCACTTTTTCCAGCGCATCGGGCGAATGCGCGTAGTCGACGACGACGAGCGGCGCGAATCCGCCGCCGAAGCGTTGCATTCGACCCGGCGGCGCCGTGATCCGCGCGAGCGCGCCGAGCGCGTCGTCGAGCGCGATGCCGCTCGTGAGCAGCACGCCGAGCACGCCGAGCATGTTGGACGCGTTGAACGTGCCCGCGACCTGCGCGGCGACTTCGCCGCTCCCCCACGGGGTGTCGACATCCATCCGAATTCCCGCCTGCGTGTTGTCGATCGCCGTGGCGACGACGTCGGCCGCGACGAGTCCGTATGTCAGAACGCTCTGCCGGCGCCCGCGCGCGGCTTCGGCGAGGTTCTGTCCGAACGGATCGTCGATGTTGATCACACGCGCTTCGAGACCCGGCCACGCGAAGAGGCGCGCTTTCGCCGTCCCGTACGCGGCCATCGTCCCGTGATAGTCGAGATGATCGCGCGTGAGATTGGTGAAGAGCGCGACGTCGAACTCGACACCGTTGATGCGGCCCTGGTCGAGCGCGTGCGACGAAACCTCCATCGCGATGGCGCGCGCGCCCGCGTCGCGCATCGCGGCGAGCGTCGCGTGAACCAGCGCGGCGTCGGGCGTCGTATGCGTCGACGGATGCAGTGCGCCGACGAGACCGTTGCCGAGCGTGCCGATGATGCCGGCCCGGCGCCCGCACGCGTCGAAGCACTGGGCGATCCAGTGCGAGCACGACGTCTTTCCGTTCGTGCCCGTGACGCCTGCGATCCACATCGATCGCGAGGGCGCGCCGTAGACGTAGCTGGCGATCGCGCCGAGCTTCGTCTTCAAGTCGTCGACGGCGAGGTTTGCGATCTCCCACCCGGGGTTCCAGCGAAAGCCGAATGCGTCCCACAGCACGGCGTCGGCTCCGCGCGCGATCGCGTCCGGAATGAACGTGCGTCCGTCGGCCATCTGTCCGCGATACGCGGCGAACACGTCGCCGGGACGGACGAGGCGGCTGTCGGCAGTGATCCCGCGCGGGGCGGGCGACAACCGGGCGAGGAGCGCCGCAGGATCGAACCCCGGCGTGACCACCGTTGCCATCACGTTTCCTCGCGAACCTCGGCGCCTTCGGGTGGCAGGATCACGTTGTCGAGCGGTGCGTCCGGAGGCGTTCCCAGCATCCGCAGCGCGGACCCCATCACCGTCGAGAACACCGGCGCCGCGACGTCGCCCCCGTAATAGATTCCGGTCGACGGCTCGTCGATCATCACCGCGACGATCAATCGCGGCGCCGAGGCCGGTGCAAGTCCGACAAACGACGACACGTATTTGTTTCCGTAGCCGCGTCCCTCGAGCTTGTGCGCGGTCCCGGTCTTCCCCGCGACCCGGTATCCGGGGACCTGCGCCTTGGGCGCCGTCCCGCCGGGCTGGACGGCGAGCTCGAGCATGTGCCGAACGGCAAGCGCCGTCCGCGCGGACACGACCGGCCGGCCCGCGACCGGCCCGTTGCCTTTGAGCAGCGTCACGGGCTTCAGCTCGCCATCGCTCGCAAATATCGTGTAAGCGCGCGCGAGCTGCACCAGGTTGACAGAGATTCCGTGCCCATACGCCATCGTCGCCTGCTCGATCGGCTTCCATGTCTTCGCGGGCCGGAGCTTCCCCGACACCTCGCCGGGGAAACCCGTGTTCGGCGGCGTGCCGAATCCGGCGTCGGAGAGCGTTCGCCACATCGTCGGCGGCGGCAACGACAACGCGATCTTCGCCGCGCCGACGTTCGACGATTTCTGGATCACCTGTTCGACCGTCAGCGCGCCGGAAACGTGCGCATCGTGGATCGTGTTCGGGCCGATCGTCAGCGTTCCCGGGGCGGTCTGGATCACCGTGTCGGGGCGGATCTTGCCGGACTCGAGCGCGGAGGCGATCGTGAACGGCTTCATCGTCGAGCCCGGCTCGAACACGTCGGTCAGCGCGCGATTGCGCATCCGCTCGCGCGCGACGCGATTGCGCGCATTCGGGTTGTAGGTGGGCCAGTTGGCGAGCGCCAGGATCTCGCCGGTTTGCGCGTCGAGGATCACCAGCCCGCCGGCCTTCGCGCGGTTCGCGTCGACGGCGGCCTTCAGCTCGCGGAACGCGAGATACTGAAGCCGCGAGTCGATCGCGAGTGCGAGATCGCGGCCCGCCTGCGGGGCGCGAATCGATTCGACGTCTTCGACGACCTCGCCGCGCCGATTGATGATCACGCGGCGGCTGCCCGGCTTGCCGCCCAGCCACTCCTGCTGCATGAGCTCGATTCCCTCCTGGCCGACATCGTGGTCGCCGGTGAAGCCCAGGATGTGACTCATCGTATCGCCGCCGGGATAGAAGCGGCGATATTCGGTTTGATCGTGGACGCCCTTGATCTTGAGCGCCGCGACGCGTGCGGCCACCTCGGGCGGCACCTGCTTCGCGAGGAACACGAAATCGCCGGCGTCGTCGAGCTTGCGCCCGAGTGCCTGCGGCGTCGTCTCGAGCGCGGCCGCGAGCTGCGCACGCTTCTCGGGCGTCATTTCCACCTGTCCCGGAAACGCCCAGATCGACTTGACCGGTGTCGAGATCGCGAGCGCCTCGCCGGAGCGATCGACGATGCGGCCGCGATGCGCGGGCACTTCGATCTCGCGGCTGTAGCGCGAGCTTCCCTGCTCCTGCAGGAAGGCATTGTCGATCGATTGCAGATAGATCGACCGCATGACGAGCACAACGAACAAGAGCAACAGGATGCCGAAGACGACCGGGGCACGAAAGCGCGGCAGCGCCGGGACCGGCGCGGCGCGCTTCAACGCGGCGGACGCGCCCGTCATCGGGCACCGCCCGCCGGCACCGATTCGACGCGACCGGGTCCGGGAATCTGCATCCTGAGCTGCTCGCGCGCGATCTTCTCGACACGCGCCGGCATCGACCACGTCGACTGCTCGAGCTGCAGCTGGCCGAATTCGGTCTCGTAGCCGTGCGCCTTCGCCTGCTCGCGCTCGAGCTCGACGAAGAGCTTGCGTGCCTGGTGCCGCGAGGTGACGAGCGACAGCGCGCACGCGACGAGCACCGCGAGAAGCAACAGGTTCACGCGAACCATCGCCGCCTCAGTTCGCTCCGACGGCGCCGAAGTCCGGCGGCATCGGATTCGCCGTGCGCTCGGCGACACGCAGCGTGGCGCTGCGCGCGCGCGGATTCGAGGCAATCTCCCGCGCAGACGGACGGATCGCCCGACCGACCGCGGCGAGCGGCGCGCCGGGTATCGCGTCGGCGCGAATCGGGAGCTTCGCGAGCCGCGGATCGCCGCCGAAGGGTTTCGACGCCGAAGCGAAGAACCGCTTGACGACCCGATCCTCGAGCGAGTGAAAGCTCACCACCGCGACCCTTGCGCCTGTCCGCAGCCATGGAACCACGCGCGGCAGCGTCAGCGCGAGCTCCGCGAGCTCGCTGTTAACGAAAATCCGGAGAGCCTGGAATGTCCGCGTCGCCGGATCCTGACTCCAATCACCCCGCGGGCGCGCGCCGACGGCTTGGGCCACGATCGCGGCGAGCTGCCGCGTCCGTGCGACGGCCGCGACCGAGCGAGCCGCAACAATTGCTCTTGCAATCGATTGAGCAAACCGTTCTTCACCATAGTCGCGTATCACCTCCGTGATTTCGCGCGCTGTCGCGCGCGCCAGAAAGGCAGCCGCGGATTCGCCGCGCGTCGGATCCATTCGCATGTCGAGCGGTCCGTCGGCGCGGAACGAGAAGCCGCGCGCCGCATTATCGATTTGGGGTGACGAAATGCCGAGGTCGAGCAGGAAGCCGTCGACGCGCTCGATGCCGAGCGCCGCCAGCGCGTCGGGAAATTCCGAGAACCAGCAGCGCCGAAAAACGAACCGCCGATCGTCGATTGCGCGCGCGCTGCGTTCCGCTTCGGGGTCGCGGTCGAGCGCGACGAGCCGCCCCGAAGGTGCGAGCAGCGCGAGAATCGCGCGCGTGTGCCCGCCGCGGCCGAACGTGGCATCGACATAGACACCGTCCGGTCTGATCGCCAGCGCGCTGATGACTTCGTCGACAAGGACGGGAACGTGGATGCCATCGGCCATCAAAGACTGAAGCCGTCCAGTTCCGGCGGCAGGCCGCCCGCGGGGAACGTGATCGCGCGCGCGGTCTGCTCGTGCCACTTGGCGTCGTCCCACAGCTCGAACTTGTTGCCCTGCCCGACGAGAACGATCCGGTGCTCGAGCCCGGCATACTGGCGCAGCGCCGGCGGAACGAGCACGCGACCCGCGCCATCCATGTCGACCTCGTCGGCGTGGCCGACGAGGAGTCGCTGGATGCCGCGAATCTCTTCGTTGAACGAGGAGAGCGACATGAGCCGCGCCTGGATCGGCTCCCAGGCCGCGCGCGGATAGAGGAGCAGGCAGCGGCTGGGATCTGCCGTCACGATCAGGGTGCGTTCGCCGCCGTCGAGCGCGCCGGTCAATGCGATCCGGTGCTTACCTGGGATGGCGAAGCGCCCTTTCGCGTCGAGCGCGAGCTGAGTTACGCCCCGGAAGACGGCTCCCGCAGAACCCGACGATCCCGCTCCTCCCTGCGCCACGCTTCGCTCCCGCCCGGCTAAGTGATAGTGAGCACTTATTTACGCAAACTCGACGATCCTGCGCAAATTCCCACTTGCACCCACTTTTTACCACTCGGAGCCACTATAAATGAACAAATCTCGCCGGGTCAACTTATTTCGATTTGCGAACAGCGACTTAACTCGGCAGTTGTAGCAAAATTCTCCTCGCTCTAATAAACATATACTTACCGCATAAAATAAATGTAATGTGGGAGGTCTCGGCCAATTCGGCCGCTCGGCGTCGTACGATCGTTCTATCGCGCCATTTCTCGTCGTCTGGGCGCCCCGAAATGACGTCGGCGAGGCGGCGACAGGGGCATATTCGTGACGATCGCGCCCTGGGGTACTTTTCGACCTGCAGGCCGGCCGATCGATGGAGCACGGAGCCCCACATTTGTCGCGCCACGCGCTTTATGCCAATGGAATGGCGAGCGGGCCCAGAACCTCCCAATGTTTACAAAGGCTTAATGACGGGAGGCCGCGATTTTGTCGACCCGCCTCTGACATCACCTAGCGGGCGACTCCGGTAGAATCCTTCGCGCCGTTCCTCCGGTAATTTTCGTTGCCGCGTGGATCCCATTCGCCAGACCGGAGCAACGCGTGCCCCTTCGCCATCTCGTTCGCACCGCAGCCGTCGCTGTGAGCGCGACGCTCGTTGCAGGGTGCGCGATCCGTTACGACCACGCGGGCGTATCGCGCGTGGGCATCGGATTGTGGGGATTCGGCGATCCTCCCGGCGTGAACTGGAATCTCGATTGGCCGCAGCGGCGCGAGGGGCCCGATCTTCCACCGCGACGCGAGATGCCCGAGCTTCCGCCGAGGTCGCCGCGCGAAACACCTGACTTGCCGCGCACGTTTCGCGCAAACTTCGATGACGTTTCTCCACCATCGCTGCGCGACGTCGGCGCAGTCCGCGATGACATGATCGATGATGATCGATGCCCTGCCGTTGCCGGCGAACGTCCGGCGCAGTGCATGCCGCTGGCTGCGCGCGCTGATCTTCGCAGCAGCTCCACTCCTCGCCCCTAGCGTCGACGCCGCCGACGCGACGCCGCCGTCCGACGGCGGCGCAAGCAAGGAGCCGGCGTATCGCGTCGTCATCGACGCGCCGTCGCCGCTCAACACGACGATCGAGCGCAACGTCGGTATCGCGCGGTGGCAGAGCTACGCCGACATGACGCCGGAGCTCCTCGAGCGGCTCTCCGCCGAAGCGCGTGAAGAGGTTCGGAACATCGCTGCGGCAGAAGGCTACTTTTCCGCAAAGGTCGACATCAAGGTCGACGAGAACGCGAAGCCGCCGGTCGTGACGATAGCGGTGACAGCGGGCGAACCGACGCGAATCGCCGATGTCTCCATCGAAGTCACCGGAGCGGCGAACTCCGAGGCGCTCGGCGTGTCGGCGATCGGCAAGCTGCGCGGCGAATGGGGACTGCCGACGGGCCAGGTGTTTCGCCAGACTGCGTGGGATGCGGCAAAGGGGCGCGCACTTGCGACACTGCGCGCGAGTCCCTACGCCGCGGCGAAGATCGTGCGCAGCCGCGCGGACATCGATCCGGAGTCACTGACGGCAACACTCGCGATCGAGCTCGACAGCGGGCCCGCATTCGGCTTCGGTGACATCGAGGTCCAGGGTCTTTCGAAATACACGTCCTCGATGGTGAAGAACTACAGCTCGATCCGCCGCGGCGAACCCTACAACGAGGCGACGCTCGAACAATTCGTCCGCAACCTCAATTCGAGCGGCTACTTCTCGAGTGTGCAGGCGTCGATCGATACCGCGTCCGAGCATCCCGACGACGCGACGGTGCACGTTTCCGTCATCGAGGCGCGGACGAAGACATTCGAAGGAGGAATCGGCTACTCGACGGACCTTCGGTATACGGCGAAGATCAGCTACCGCGATGTCAACATCGACGGCCATGGGCTGCAAATGCTCTTCGACGCGCAATACGACGCCGAGACCCAGGGCGGCTCGCTGCGCTTCGTGCAACCGGCCAACGCGTCGGGCTGGATCGGCAGCTATGTGCTCGCGGCGAATCAAACCGACATCCAGAGTCTCGTGACGAAGACCGTGAGCGGCGGCACGCGCTGGAACACGCTCGATCCCCGGCGCGAGACCGCGCTCTCCGCGATCTTCTACGACGACCAGCAGTACCCGGACGGCGCGCAGTCGAGCCATTCGCACGCGCTCTACGTCGAGGCCGAGCAGTATTTTCGCGAAACCGACGTGCTGCTCGCGCCCACGCGCGGATGGATGGCGAGCCTGCAATTGGGCGGCGGGATACCGGGAGCGTCGACGCGCGGCTTCGGGCGCGTGATCGGCCGTTCCGCCGCATGGGTTCCGATCGATTCGCTCACGCAACTCACTTTTCGCGCCGAAGCGGGCGCGGTGCTCGCGTCCACGCGCGACGGCATTCCGTCGCCGCTGCTCTTTCGCACGGGCGGCGACACGACGGTGCGCGGCTACGCGTTCGACAGTCTCGGGGTCAAGCTCGGCAACGCGACCGTCGGCGGGCGCTATTACGCGATCGGCAGCACCGAGCTGATTCGCTGGATCGGCGAATCGTGGGGGCTCGCGACATTCATCGACGCGGGCAACGCGACCGACGAAGTTTCGAATTTCCATCTCGCCGTCGGCTATGGTGCCGGCGTGCGCGTGCGTACGCCGCTGGGACCGTTCCGCCTCGATGTGGCATACGGCCGCGACTCGCACGAGGTACGGCTGCACTTCTCGGTCGGACTCTCTTTCTAGCACGATGAATCAGGATTCCGACACCGCCGATCGGATGCAGCGCGCGCCGCGCCGCAGGCGGCGACTCCTGCGCTGGTTCCTGATTGCAGTTGCTTTGGTCGTCATCGCCGGCGCAGCGGGCGTCGCGTTCATCGCGAGCGAGCTCGCGGTGGCGACCGCCGCGCGGATCCTGATCGAAAGAAGCGAAGGTCGTCTGTCGATCGATGGCGCAAGCGGTTCGCTGCTGTCGCTGATTCGCGTCAAGCGCCTCGAATGGCACGGCCCTTCGTCCACGCTGACGGCGGATGACATCGCGGTCGACTGGAGCCCGCTTGCGCTGTGGTCGCGCGGAATCGTCGTGAAAGCCCTCGGCGCGCAGCGGATCACGCTCGCGATCGAGCCTTCGGATGCGGCGACGACGCCGCCGGTGACGCTCGCGCTGCCGACGACGGTGACGATCGGCAAGATCGCCGTCGCAGAATTCCAGTGGGCGGTGGGAACGACCGAGGGGCGCATCACCGGCGTCACGTTCGGCTACAGCGGCAGCCCGACCGAGCACCGTGTCGAAGGCATGACACTCGTGCTGCCGAGCGGAACGCTCAGCGGTAGAGCGACCGTCGCCGCGCAGCCGCCGTTCACGATCAACGGAGCGCTCGCGTTCAACGGCGACGTGCAACAGAAACGTGCGCGAGCCGACATCAAGCTCGCCGGCACGATCGACGCGGTCGGCGTCGAAGCATCAGGGCGCGCCGGAGATGCACAATTCGCGTTGCACACCCGGCTCACCCCCTTTGCGGTCGTCGTACTGGAAGAGCTCACGCTCGACGCGCACGATCTCGATCTCGCGGCATGGGATGCGGCGCTCCCGTCGACGCGCCTCGACGTCAAAGCCGAAGGGCGCCCCGCGAACGGAGGAATCTCCGGGCGCTTCAACGCGGAGAACGCGATTGCGGGGCCCCTAGACGCGAACCGCGTTCCCGTCCGTTCAATCGCCGCGCGCTTCGCGTGGCGCCCCGGCGAGGCCACGCTCGACGATGTCGTCGCGACGCTCAGCCGTGGTCGCGTGACCGGCAGCGCGCAGATCCCGCTCAATGGCGGTGCCGGGACCTGGAACGTCCATGTCAGCGACATCGACCTACGCGAGTTTCATTCGACGCTCGCTGCGACCCGGCTTTCCGGCAGCCTGGCTGCCGATATCGACAGCACCCGCCAACGCGTCGACGCTCAACTCAACGATCGCAGCATCGTCGGCGGAATCTCCGCGTCGTTTGCCGCCTCTCTCGTCGACCGAAAGCTATCGGTCGAGCGTTTTCGGGTTCGCGCCGGCGATGGCGAGCTCAGCGGCAGCGGCGCGATCGTGCTTGCGGAGCGCCGAGCATTCGAAGCGAACGCGCGCGCGACGCGCATCGATCCTTCACGATTCGGCAAATTCCCCGCGGGCCGGCTCAACGGCGAGATCGCAGCGACGGGCGCACTCGACCCCTCGTGGCACGTCAACGCCAAAGTCGCAATTGCGTCGGGAAGTGAGCTCACCGGCGTCCCGCTCGCAGGAAGGATGAACGCAACGCTCGCGCCGCGCGCGCTACGCGACGCGACGATCGATCTGACGCTCGGCTCCGCGCACATTACAGCGAGCGGAAACTACGGCGCAGGCGCCGATGCGCTGACGCTCGCATTCGACGCGCCGAAGCTCGCCGAGCTCGCCCCGTTGCTGCCCGCGCGCGCCCCGAAGCCGCTGGCCGGCGCACTCAAAATCGACGCGTCGATGCGCGGCGCGCTGGAGCGCGGCGCGTTCGAGCTCGTCGCGCGCGCCAGCGCGCTCAAGATCGGC
>DASSGI010000274.1:0-16097 GCA_035857655.1 Casimicrobiaceae bacterium
GACCGTGAAGGACGCGGCGCCGCGCGGACGCGTCAAGAAGGGCGAGATCTATCACGCGGTCGTCGTGCGCACCCGGCAGGGCGTGCGCCGCGACGATGGCGCCAAGGTGGCGTTCGACACCAACGCCGCCGTGCTCCTCAATCCGAAGCTCGAGCCGATCGGCACGCGCATCTTCGGGCCGGTCACGCGCGAGCTGCGCACGGAGCGGTTCATGAAGATCGTCTCGCTCGCGCCGGAAGTGCTGTAGGAGGAAAGCGATGAGCAGGATCAGGAAGGGCGACAACGTCGTCGTGATCGCGGGCCGCGACAAGGGCAAGCGCGGCGACGTGACACGCGTGCTCGCCGAGCACGTCGTCGTCGCCGGCATCAACCAGGTGAAGAAGCACCAGCGGCCCAACCCGATGAAGGGCCAGCAGGGCGGCATCGTGACGAAGGAGATGCCGATCCACGTATCGAACGTCGCGATCTGGAACCCGATCACGCAGAAGGGTGACCGGATCGGGACGCGCACGCTCGAGGACGGACGGAAGGTCCGCTTCTACAGATCGAACGGGGAGCTGATCGGTGGCTAAGCCGGCAAATCAGGAGAAAGCGCAGGAGAAGCCGCAGGAGAAGGTGCCCCCGGCGCGTCTCAAGGAAGTCTACAAGAAGGAAATCGTCCCCGCGCTCACGAAGCAGTTCGGGTACAAGTCGCTGATGGAAGTCCCGCGCATCTCGAAGATCGTCCTCAACATGGGCGTCGGCGAGGCGGTCGGCGACAAGAAGATCCTGGAGAACGCCGCGGCCGACATGACGAAGATCTCGGGCCAGAAGCCCATCGTCACCAAGGCGCGCAAGGCGATCGCCGCGTTCAAGATCCGCGAGGGCTACCCGATCGGGTGCATGGTGACATTGCGCGAGAACCGGATGTACGAGTTCCTCGACCGCCTCGTGTCGATCGCGCTGCCGCGCGTGCGCGACTTCCGCGGCGTGTCGGGTCGCTCGTTCGACGGACGCGGCAACTTCAACATGGGCGTCAAGGAACAGATCATCTTCCCCGAGATCGAGTACGACAAGATCGACGTGATCCGGGGCATGAACATCACGATAGCGACGACCGCGAAGACCGACGCCGAAGCGAAGGCGCTGCTCGCCGCGTTCCGCTTCCCGTTCAGGAACTGAAAGGTTCGATATGGCGAAGCTCTCCCTGATCAACCGCGACCAGAAGCGCCGCAAGCTCGTGAAGAAGTTCGCGAAGAAGCGCGAGGAGCTCGAGGCGATTCTCAACAACCCCAAGGCGTCGGAAGACGTGCGCTTCGCGGCGCGGCTCAAGATCCAGCAGCTGCCGCGCAACGCGAACCCGACGCGGCTGCGCAACCGGTGCGCGCTGACCGGCCGCTCGCGCGGCTACTTTCGCAAGTTCGGCCTTTCGCGCAACAAGCTGCGCGAATTCGCGATGCGCGGCGAAGTTCCCGGCGTCGTCAAGGCGAGCTGGTAAACGAGAGGTGAAGCATGAGCATGACTGACCCGATCGCCGACATGCTGACGCGCATCCGCAATGCGCAGATGGTGGAGCAGGCCGTCGTCGCGATGCCGTCGTCGAAGGTCAAGCTGGCGATCGCCAAGGTGCTGAAGGACGAGGGCTACATCGAGGCGTTCAAAGTCTCGGGCGATACGGCCAAGCCGGTGCTCGAGATCGCGCTCAAGTACTACGCCGGCAGGCCGGTGATCGAGAAGATCGAGCGGGTGTCGAAGCCAGGCTTGCGCATCTACAAGGGCAAGGACGACATTCCGCGCGTGATGAACGGGCTCGGCATCGCGATCGTCTCGACCTCGCACGGCGTGATGACGGACCGCAAGGCGCGCGCCACCGGTGTCGGCGGCGAAGTGCTCTGCATCGTCGCCTGATAGGACAGAACATGTCGCGCATTGGCAACCAACCCATTCCGCTGCCGGCGAAGGTCGAGGTGACGCTCGCGCCCGGCGCAATCACCGTCAAGGGACCGCTCGGCACGCTGTCGCGCAACTACGGCGGCGAGCTGACGATCGAGAAGGACGGCGACAAGCTCGTGTGCAAGTCGGCAAGCGAGCTCGCGGGGCCGATGCACGGCACGCTGCGCGCGCTCGTCGCGAACATGGTGAAAGGCGTCACCGAAGGCTACGAGAAGCGGCTGACGCTCGTCGGGGTCGGATTCCGCGCGCAGGCCGCCGGCGACAAGATCAACCTGTCGCTCGGGTTCTCGCACCCGGTGGTCCACCCGATGCCGAAGGGCGTGAAGGTCGAGACACCGCAGCAGACGGAAATCATCGTCAAGGGAATCGACAAGCAGCAGGTCGGACAAGTCGCCGCGGAGATCCGCGCGTACCGTCCGCCCGAGCCGTACAAGGGCAAGGGGATCCGCTACGTCGGCGAGTACGTGAAGATCAAGGAAACGAAGAAGAAATAACCGGAATGCGTTCGAGAGAGACCAGAGGGAACCGATGAACAAGAAGGATGCCCGAGCCCGCCGCGCCCGCAAGACCCGGGTGCGCATCGCCCTCGCCCGGGCGACGCGGCTCGTTGTAAATCGGTCGAATTGCCATATATATGCGCAGATCATCGCGCCCACCGGCGACCGCGTGCTCGCGAGCGCGTCGACGGCAGAGGCCGAAGTGCGCAAGGACGTCAAGAACGGCGGCAACAAGAGCGCAGCGGCAATCGTCGGCAAGCGGATCGCCGATCGCGCGAAGGCGCTCGGCATCGAGACGGTCGCGTTCGACCGCTCGGGCTACCGCTACCACGGCCGGGTGCAGGCGCTCGCCGACGCGGCGCGCGAAGCCGGCCTCAAGTTCTAGGGAAAGCTCATGGCGCGAATGCAGCAACGGCAGCAACAGCAGGACGAGCGCGGCGACGGCTTGCGCGAGAAGATGATCAGCATCAACCGCGTCACCAAAGTGGTGAAGGGCGGGCGCATCCTCGGCTTCGCGGCGCTGACGGTCGTCGGCGACGGCGACGGCCGCGTGGGCATTGGCAAGGGCAAGGCGAAGGAAGTGCCGGTCGCCGTCCAGAAGGCGATGGACGAGGCGCGGCGCCGGATGGTCAAGGTGCGGCTCAAGAACGGCACGTTGCACCACGCGGTCGAAGGCCGGCACGGCGCGACCAAGGTGTTCATGCAGCCGGCGGCCGAAGGCACCGGCGTGATCGCGGGCGGTCCGATGCGCGCCGTGTGCGAGGTGGTCGGCGTCACCAACGTGCTCGCCAAGTGCCACGGCTCGACGAACCCGTACAACCTCGTGCGCGCGACGATCAACGCGCTGCAGTCGTCCAGCGCGCCCGCCGACATCGCCGCCAAGCGCGGAATGACGGTCGAAGAATTGATGGGAGCGTGACGATGAGCGCGCCGAAGAAGCTCAAGGTGACGCTCGTCAAGAGCACCGCGAGCGCCAAGCAGGATCATCGCGCGACGGTGCGCGGGCTCGGCCTCAAGTGGACGAGTCACACGGTCGAGCTCGTCGACACGCCGGCCACGCGCGGGATGATCAACAAGGTCAGCTACATGGTGAAGATTACCGGCTGAGGCACTCTAGGGAAACGCGATGCGTCTCAACACGATCAAGCCAGCCGAAGGTTCGAAGCGTCCGCGCCGCCGCGTCGGCCGCGGCTACGGCTCGGGCCTCGGCAAGACCGCGGGCCGCGGCAGCAAGGGTCAGAAGTCGCGCTCCGGCGGCTTCCACAAAGTCGGCTTCGAAGGCGGCCAGATGCCGCTGCAACGGCGCCTGCCCAAGCGCGGCTTCGTCTCGCTGATGCGCTACGACACGGCGGAAGTGCGGCTTTCCGATCTGGCGAAGCTTCCGGTCGCCGAGATCGATTTTCTCGCGCTCAAGGCAGCGGGGATCGTGCCCGCGCGCGCGAGCGCGGCGAAGGTGATCAAGGCCGGAGAGATCAAGAAAGCGGTGAAGCTCACCGGCATCGCCGCGACGAAGGGCGCGAAGGCGGCGATCGAAGCCGCGGGCGGCAGCGTCGCCGAAGCGGCGGCAGCTTAACCAGGACAGCGACTTGGCTACCAGCAACCCGGCACTGAAGTCAGGATCGAAGTACGCCGATCTCAAGCGGCGGCTGTGGTTCCTGCTGGGTGCGATGATCGTCTACCGGATCGGGACGCACATCCCGGTGCCGGGCATCAACGCGTCGGTGCTCGACGAGCTGTTCCGCCAGAACCAGGGCGGAATACTCGGGCTCTTCAACGTGTTTTCGGGCGGCGCGCTGCAGCGCTTCTCGATTCTCGCGCTGGGGATCATGCCGTACATCTCGGCGTCGATCATCATGCAGCTCTTTACCGTGGTCGTGCCGTCGCTCGAGGCGCTCAAGAAGGAGGGCGAAGCCGGCCGCCGCAAGATCACGCAGTACACGCGCTACGGAACACTCGGGCTCGCGTTCTTCCAGGCGATCGGCATCGCGATCGCGCTCGAAGCGCAGGCGGGCCTCGTGATCGCGCCGGGAATGTCGTTCCGGCTCGTCACCGCGGTGACGCTCGTCACGGGAACGATGTTCCTGATGTGGCTCGGCGAGCAGATCACCGAGCGGGGCATGGGCAACGGCATCTCGCTGCTGATCTTCGCGGGCATCGCCGCCGGGCTGCCGCGCGCGATCGGGCAGACGCTCGAGCAACTCAACACCGGCGCGTACTCGATTCCGCTCGTGCTGGGGATCGCCGTGCTCGTCGCCGTCGTCACCGCCTTCGTCGTGTTCATGGAGCGCGCGCAGCGCAAGATCCTCGTGAACTACGCGAAGCGCCAGGTCGGCAACAAGGTCTACCAGGGCCAGAGCTCGCACCTGCCGCTGAAGATCAACATGTCCGGCGTGATTCCGCCGATCTTCGCGTCGTCGATCATCCTGTTTCCCGCGACGCTCGCGTCGTGGTTCGGCCAGGGCGATCGAATGATCTGGCTGCGCGATCTCGCCGCCACGCTGGGACCGGGGCAGCCGATCCACGAGATCCTGTACGCGGCCGCGATCATCTTCTTCTGCTTCTTCTACACAGCGCTCCAGTACAACCCGAAGGAGACTGCGGAGAACCTGAAGAAGAGCGGCGCGTTCATCCCCGGCTACCGTCCGGGCGACCAGACGGCGAAGTACATCGAGAAGATCACGCTGCGCCTCACGCTGCTCGGCTCGATCTACCTCGTGGTCGTGTGCTTCATCCCGAACTTCCTGATTGCCTGGAAGAACGTCCCGTTCTATTTCGGGGGCACGTCGCTGCTGATCATCGTGGTCGTGACGATGGACTTCATGACGCAGGTGCAGGCGTACATGATGTCGCAGCAATACGAGAGTCTGTTGAAGAAAGCGAACTTCAAGGGTGGGCTGCCCACGCGCTGATGGCGAAGGAAGACACGATCCAGATGCAGGGCGAGATCCTGGAAATGCTGCCCAACGCAACATTCAGGGTCAAGCTGGAGAACGGACACGTAGTGCTCGGGCATATCTCCGGGAAGATGCGGATGCACTACATCAAGATTCTGCCGGGCGACAAGGTGACGGTGGACCTGACGCCGTACGACCTGACCCGGGCGCGGATCATCTTCCGCGCGAAGTGACGAGGACGATTCGATTCGGCGGTCCGCGAGGTGCGGGGCGCTCGAGCAGCGAGAGGTGAGACATGAAAGTGCTGGCTTCGGTGAAGAAGATCTGCCGCAACTGCAAGATCATTCGGCGCAACGGCGTCGTACGCGTCATTTGCACGGACCCCCGCCACAAGCAGCGGCAGGGCTGACGGGAAGCCGGACGGCGAGAGTTCGCTAGAGACGCGAGAGACAACGCAAAGGACAACGGAATCCCATGGCCCGTATAGCAGGCGTCAACATCCCCAACCATCAGCACGCCGAGATCGCGCTGACGGCGGTCTATGGAATCGGCCGTCCGCGAGCCAAGGCGATTCTGGCCGCTGTAGGCATCAAGGGCTCGACGAAGATCAAGGATCTCTCCGACGCGGAGATGGACAAGATCCGCGAGCAGGTCCAGAAGTTCACCGTCGAAGGCGACCTGCGCCGCGAAGTGACGATGAGCATCAAGCGGCTGATGGACCTCGGCTGCTATCGCGGCGTCCGGCATCGTCGCGGCCTGCCGGTGCGCGGACAGCGCACGCGCACGAATGCGCGCACGCGCAAGGGCCCGAAGAAGTCGCGCGCGACGATCAGCACCAAGCCGGCGCCGACCACCAAGTAACCGATCGGCGAATATCCGGTAACACTGAAGGACAACGCTTAAATGGCAACAGCATCGCAGACTCCGAAGCCCGGCGCCCGAGTGCGCAAGAAGGTGAAGAAGAACGTCGCGGAAGGCATCGCGCATATCCACGCGTCGTTCAACAACACGATCATCACGATCACCGACCGCCAGGGCAACGCGCTCTCGTGGGCGACCTCCGGCGGCGCCGGGTTCAAGGGCTCGCGGAAGTCGACGCCGTTCGCCGCGCAGGTCGCCGCCGAGAAGGCCGGCCGGGCCGCGGTCGAGTGCGGCGTGAAGAACCTCGAGGTGCGGATCAAGGGCCCCGGCCCCGGCCGCGAATCGGCGGTGCGCGCGTTGAACGCGCTCGGGATGAAGATCACCAGCATCTCGGACGTGACGCCGATTCCGCACAACGGCTGTCGTCCGCCCAAGAGACGAAGAATTTAGGAAAAACCAGGCAAGTTCGGTCGGCCTGAAAAGCTTTGCCGACCGAAAACTTTAAATAGGACTGCGACGTGGCACGATACAGCGGACCCAAATGCAAGCTCGCGCGCCGGGAAGGTACCGACCTCTTCCTGAAGAGCGCGCGTCGCTCGCTCGAAACGAAATGCAAGCTCGAGACGAAACCCGGCCAGCACGGCGTGCGCTCGGGCATGCGGATGTCCGACTACGGCAATCAGCTGCGCGAGAAGCAGAAGCTGCGCCGCACCTACGGGATTCTCGAGCGGCAGTTCCGCCGCTACTTCGGCGAAGCCGCGCGGCGCAAGGGTTCGACCGGCACCAACCTGTTGCAGCTTCTCGAGTCGCGTCTCGACAACGTCGTCTACCGGATGGGGTTGGGCTCGACGCGCTCGGAGGCTCGCCAGCTCGTGAGCCACGGCTCGATCACCGTCAACGGCAAGGTCGTCAACGTCCCGTCGGCGCTCGTCAGGGCCGCCGACGTGGTCGGCGTCACCGAGAAGGCGAAAGGGCAGCTCCGCATCCAGGACGCGCTGCAGCTCGCCGAGAAGGTCGGCTTTCCGTCGTGGGTCGAGGTCGACGTGAAGAAGATGATCGGCACGTTCAAGGGCGCGCCGGACCGCTCCGAGTTCGCGCAGGACATCAACGAAAGTTTAGTCGTCGAACTGTATTCCAAGTAAAGGATGTTCGACGGCGGCGTGAGCCGCTCGCCGTCGTGTCCATCAGAGGTTTACTCAATGCAAAGCACTATCCTGTTGAAGCCGCGCATCATCGACGTCCAGTCCAGCTCGCCGTTCCACGCCAAGGTGGTGATGGAGCCGTTCGAGCGGGGCTACGGACATACTCTCGGCAACGCGCTGCGCCGCGTGCTGCTCTCGTCCATGCCGGGCTACGCGCCGACCGAGGTCAGGATCACCGGCGTGCTGCACGAATACTCGGCGCTCGACGGCGTGCAGGAGGACGTCGTCGACATCCTGTTGAACCTGAAGGGCGTCGTGCTCAAGCTGCACAATCGCGACCACGTGCTGCTCAAGCTCGCGAAGTCCGGCGAGGGGCCCGTAACGGCCGCGGACATCGAACCGAACCACGACGTCGAGATCATCAATCCCGACCACGTGATCGCGCACCTCACCGCGGGCGGCAAGATCGAGATGGAGATCAAGGTCGAGAAGGGCCGCGGCTACCAGCCGGCGACCGCGCGCCTGAAACCCGACGGCGGACGCACGATCGGCAGTATCCTGCTCGACGCGTCGTTCAGCCCGGTGCGTCGCGTCACCTACGCGGTCGAGAGCGCGCGCGTCGAGCAGCGCACCGACCTCGACAAGCTCGTGCTCGACATCGAGACGAACGGCGTCGTCGAGCCGGAGCAGGCAGTGCGCTATGCGGCTTCGGTGCTCGTCGAGCAGCTCTCCGTGTTCGCCGATCTGCAGGGAACCGATCAACCGACCGCCGAGCGCGCATCGCCGCAGGTCGACCCGATCCTGCTGCGCCCCGTCGACGACCTCGAGCTCACGGTTCGCTCGGCCAATTGCCTCAAGGCGGAGAACATCTACTACATCGGCGATCTGATCCAGCGCACCGAGACCGAGCTCCTGAAGACGCCTAACCTCGGCCGGAAGTCGCTGAACGAGATCAAGGAAGTGCTTGCTTCGCGCGGACTCTCGCTCGGGATGAAGCTCGAGAACTGGCCGCCGGCCGGGCTCGACCGCCCGTAACGTTCGCGCGCGAAACCAGGGATAGAGAATCATGCGCCATCGCCACGGTCTGCGGAAATTGAACCGCACGAGCAGCCATCGCCTCGCGATGCTGCGCAACATGACGAACTCGCTGCTCACGCACGAGATGATCCGCACGACGCTGCCGAAGGCGAAGGAGCTGCGCCGCGTCGCCGAGCCGCTGATCACGCTCGGCAAGGACGCGACGCTTGCCAACCGCCGCCTCGCGTTTTCGCGGTTGCGGGATCGCGCAGTCGTCACGAAGCTTTTCAACGAGCTCGGCCCGCGCTACAAGGCGCGTCCGGGCGGGTACCTCCGGATCCTCAAGTTCGGCTTCCGCGTCGGCGATAAGGCGCCGATGGCGCTCGTCGAGCTGGTCGATCGCCCGGAGAAAGCCACGGAACCCTCGGAGGAGGCGAAGGTCGAATAATCAGCAGTACTCCTTGGTTTTGCGATGTTGCGTTGAAAGCCGGGCTCTGCCCGGCTTTTTTTTCCAAGGACTCGCAATCCGACGCCTGTCGACCGACAGGTTCGTTCGGCGTCCGGTCGCTATAGCTTGCTAGAGCGCGGCGAGCCGGCGCGCGAGCGCGTCGCGGTATTCGTCGAATTCCTGGATATCGTTGTGTCCCGCGCCGCGAACGCGCACGATCGCGCCGTTCGGTGTTACCGCGAGAAGTCGCTCGCTGTTATCGGCGGGGATCAACGTGTCGCGTTCGCCATGGACGAGAAGCACCGGCGTCCGGATCGCGCGCAGATCGATATTCGTCGCGAGCGGGTAACGCAGCAGCGCCGCCGGAGCCCACGGAAAGTAGACGTGCGCGAGGTCCGCCGCGCTCCAGAACGGTGAAACGAGAATCGTCAGGTCGGGTTGAACGTTCGCGGCGAGACCCACGGCGAGCGCCGTGCCGAGCGAACGACCATAGATGACGGTGCGCTTGCCGGCGTAGAGCGGAGCGACGACCTCCCACGCCTTGCGAACGTCGGCACGCAGCTCCTGCTCGCTGCGGATTCGGCTGCTGCTCTTGCCGTAGCCGCGATAGTCGATCATGAAGAGATCGTAGTTCGCCTTGCGATAGAACGCGGAGTCCGCGAACCACGACGCGAGATTGCCGGCATTTCCGTGCAGAAAGAAAACCACGCCCTTCGGATCGGGAAGTCGCATGTGCAGCGCCGAGAGGCTCGCGCCGTCGACGTCGATCCGGACCTCGTGGACATCCGGAATCGCGAACCGATAGTCTTGCGCAAGCGGCGCCGGGTAGAAGAGCAGCGACTCCTGCCGCACGTAGATCCAGCCGAGCATCGCCGCGTAACCGGCGAGCGCGACCGCGGCGACGATCAGCGCGATCTGCACGATCGAGCGCCGGCTCGTGCCGAAGTTCGCGGCGCCGCCGCGGGGATCATGATTCAATCGGGTCGCCGGGGTTGCGTTGCGGTGGGAACCGCGCATACGCTTCCGCGGTCTGATCGAAGCCGCTCTCTCGGGCGCTCACGCCGATCCCATGAAGGAACTCCAATGAACAAGAAAACTGCCGCCGATTTTCATCCGGAAGTCATGCGCTCGTTCGATCGCTACGTTCATGGATTCATCGACCGCCGCGGATTCCTCGATTCGGTGAGCAAGTACGCGGTCGGCGGCGTCACCGCGACGATGCTGCTCGAGGCGCTTTCCCCGCAGTTTGCGCTCGCGCAGAAGGTCAAGAAAGACGATCCGAAGATCAAGGCGAGCTACGTCGAGTATCCGTCGCCGCAAGGCTCCGGCTCGATGCGCGGGTACCTCGTCGCGCCCGCGTTCGGCACCGGAAAGCTTCCCGGCATCGTCGTCGTCCACGAGAACCGCGGGCTCAATCCGCATATCGAGGATATCGCGCGGCGCCTCGCGCTCGACAATTTCCTCGCTTTCGCGCCGGATGGACTCTACCCGCTCGGCGGCTATCCCGGCGACGAGGACAAGGCGCGCGAGCTCTTCGGAAAGCTCGACCAGACGAAAACGCGCGCCGATTTCATCGCCGCGGCGAATTTCCTCAAGGGCCTTCCGAACTGCAACGGCAGGATCGGTGCCGTCGGATTCTGCTGGGGCGGCGGCATCGTCAACATGCTGGCGACGCGCCTGCCGGATCTCGTTGCCGGGGTGCCGTTCTACGGCGCGCAGCCGCCCGCCGAAGACGCTTCGAAGATCAAGGCGGAGCTGCTGATTCACTATGCGGCGAACGACGAGCGGATCAACGCCGGCTGGCCGGCGTACGAGGCTGCGCTCAAGGGCGCGAACGTCAAGTACGAGATGTTCAAGTATCCGGGAACCGAGCACGGCTTCAACAACGACACCACGCCCCGCTACGACGAGGCGGCCGCGAAGGCCGCCTGGGATCGAACGGTCGCGTTCTTCAACAAGACGCTGCGCGGCTAGACCACCTTCGCGCCCCGTTCTTCGAGCAGGCGGCGCAGCACGGAGCGGTGGCAGCGCGACTCGTTCGGGCAGTAGCAGCCGAGCGAGAAGTTCGCGTGATGCGATAGCGCGGCGAGAAGGTCGAGCGTCCGCGACGCCTCGGGTGCGCTCATCTCGCCGCGAAATTTCCGTTTGAACGCCGCCCATTTCGCGTCGGTGTCGGCCGCGAGACCGAGCTTCAGCGTCGCCAGCGTCGGTGACAGCAGCGGATACCAGACGTCGTACCAATCCTGCCGCGCGAAATCGGCTTTCGCGACGCCGCGCGGCGGGCGGCGCACGGTGCCGATCCGCAGGCCCTCGCCGGGGGCGCGGGCGGTACCAAGGCGGACGATGCGCACGGTCATGGCCGGATAGAATGGCGGCCGACGACTCTTCCGACAATTCGAGGCATCCGATGACTCACTTCACCTGTGCGGACATTCTTGCGGGCCGCGCGCCGAAAGACAATCCTGTCACGTTGCAGGGCTGGGTGCGCACGCGGCGCGATTCGAAAGCGGGTATCTCGTTCGTGCACGTGTCCGACGGCTCGGCATTCCATCCGGTGCAGGTCGTGGCGCCGATCACGCTCGCGAACTACGCGAACGAGGTGATGCACCTCACGGCGGGCTGTGCCGTCGAGGCGACGGGTGCCATTGTCCCGTCGCCCGCGAAAGGCCAGCCTTTCGAAATGCAGGCAACCGCGATCAAGGTGCTCGGCTGGGTCGAGGACCCCGACTCGTATCCGATCCAGCCGAAGCCGCATACGCTCGAGTTCCTGCGCGAAGTCGCGCATCTGCGGCCGCGCACGAACGTGATCGGCGCGGTGACGCGCGTGCGGCACACGATCGCGCAGTCGATCCACCGCTTCCTCGACGACAACGGCTTCGTCTGGGTGAACACGCCGATCATCACGTCGTCCGATGCGGAAGGCGCCGGCGAGCTCTTCCGCGTCTCGACGCTCGACCTCGCGAACCTGCCGCGCACGGCGCAGGGAAAGATCGATTACGCGCAGGATTTCTTCGGCCGCGAGGCATTTCTCACCGTGTCGGGCCAGCTCAACGTCGAGGCGTATTGCCTCGCGCTGTCGAAGGTCTACACGTTCGGACCCACTTTCCGCGCGGAGAACTCGAACACGAGCCGGCACCTCGCGGAGTTCTGGATGATCGAGCCCGAGATCGCGTTCGCTGATCTCGCCGCCAATGCGACGCTTGCCGAGGCGCTGCTCAAGCACATCTTCCGCACAGTGCTCGCCGAGCGTCCCGACGACATAGCGTTCTTCGAGGAGCGCATCGAGCGCGGCGTGATCGCGAAGCTCCAGGGAATCGTCGACTCCGAATTCGTCAGGATGGACTACGGCGATGCGATCGCGATCCTCGAGAAGGCGAAGCAGAAGTTCGAATTCCCGGTGGGTTGGGGCGTCGATCTGCAATCGGAGCACGAGCGCTACATCTCCGAGACGCATGCGGGGAAGCCCGTGATCCTGATGAACTACCCGAAGGAGATCAAGGCGTTCTACATGCGCTTGAACGACGACGACAGGACCGTCGCGGCGATGGACGTGCTCGCGCCCGGGATCGGCGAGATCATCGGCGGCAGCCAGCGCGAAGAACGGCTCGACGTGCTCGACGCGCGGATGGCGGAAGCCGGCATGGACCGCGAGCACTACGGCTGGTACCGGGATCTCCGCCGTTACGGAACGGTGCCGCACGCGGGCTTCGGATTGGGATTCGAGAGGACCGTCGCATATGTCACCGGGCTCGCGAACGTGCGCGATGTGATTCCGTTTCCACGGACGCCAGGCAACGCGCGGTATTAGCGTCGCTTTCGCGAAGTGCTGCGATGCGCAGACGCATCAAGCTTCCGTTCGAGGTCGATCTCGTCGTGCAGCCATTTGCGGAACAGCGCGAGCTTCGGCGAATTTGCCGTTCGCTGCGGATAGACGAGGTAGTGCTTGCGCGCCGACGGCACCTCGACGTCGAACAGCTGCACGAGCACGCCGTTGCGCACGTCGTTGCCGAGCAGCGTCTTGCGCGCGAGCGCGATCCCCTGACCCTCGGCCGCCGCCTGCATCAGGTGCGCCGAGTCGCTGAAGATCGGGCCGCGATCGGGCTCGGGCCAGTCCAGACCGGCGGCTTCGAACCAGACTTTCCAGCGCTCGTCATCGGAGCGCAGCAACGGATAGTGGGCGAGGTCCACCGGCCGCTGCGGCAGGCGGCCGTTCGCAAGCCGGGGGCTGCACACGGGAAAGAACCGATCCTCCAGCAGCAACTCGATGCCGAGGCCCGGCCAGTCGCCGAATCCGTAGCGGACCGCGGCGTCCGAATCGTCTACCGCGAAGTCGATGTTCGCCTGGTTGGCGCGGATGTCGAGATCGACATCCGGATACGCTGCGACGAATCGCCCGATCCGCGGCAGCAGCCAGCGCGCGGCGAACGACGGTACGACGCTCACGCGCATCAGTCGCGGGTTCGCGCGCGCGGTGAGCTCGGTGACAGCCGCCGCCAGCTCGGCGAATGCAGTGCGCACCCGTCGCGCAAAGCGCTCTCCCTCGTCGGTCAGCCGGATCCCGCGGCCGGCGCGCTCGACCAGGCGGACGCCGAGATCGCCCTCGAGCGCCTTGATCTGATGGCTGATGGCGCCGTGCGTGAGGTTCAGTGCCAGCGCAGCCTTTGTCAGGCTGAGCAGCCGGGCGGTGGCCTCGAACGCCCGCAATGCCTGCATCGGGGGAAGACGCACGTCCATCGCGTGCCTCCGGTGATGTGAGGAATATTCACATGATGCCGGAAAACAAATCGATTGTGGTGACGGCACGTCGCCTCTAGGATCTGCAGCGTGTCGCGATCTCTGTGGAGGCAATTGATGACAACGCTGCTCACAATTAGTCGCTTCAAACCGCGCCCGCGGCGAATCCCGCAGTGGCTCGTCGCGTCGGGTGCGCTGCTGATCGCAGTCGCAGCGCCTGCCGCAGCCTGCGAGAAGTCGCTGGGCCGGATAGAAGCCGCGCCGATCGAAGAACGGAGCGTCGCGACGTTCACCGGCGAATTCGTCAACGGAGTGCCGGTCTACCGGCTGCCGTCAATCACCGTCGTCGCTCGCCGGCCGACCGACGTCGCGAAGACGCAGCGCAATGATTCACAACCTCGTGCTGCACGATCGCGGACGAGCTCGGCGCCGACAGGTGCTGCTGGCCAAGTGGCGAGCGACTCTCGCGAGACGGCTGTGGCCAAGCCGTGCGTAGCCAAAGACGCCTGAATCGCACTGCTCCCTGACCCGGGCACCCATCCAACTCGGCGCCCACCGGCGCACTTCTTTGGCGCTGTAAGCGAACCGACAGGTTCGATTCAGCCCCGGGACAGCCTCCACCTTTAGTCTTGGCGTTAGCGATTCCGGGCGGGTCGCTTCGCCATGCGGCCCATCCCCCAAGGTCGCCGGCAATACGGCGTCCCGCCCGGATACCGCGTTGCTAGCCGGGGCCAAGGCGGGGACGAAGCCTTTGCGAATGCTCGGCACCATCGTGGTGGTCGTCGTGATGACGCTGCTCACGGCGGCCGGTGCGGCAGCGCAAAACTGTGGATGGTCGCACATCGATCATTTGGTGAGCCTCGACAACTCCGGCGTCTGGAATCCGAATGTTTCGCGCGGCATCACGACGGCCCTCACGATCGCCGAGGTCGGCGGCGCGATTTGGGAGGGATCGGAAACGCGCCTCGGCAAGACGATGTGGCAGGGCATCGACTCGGAGCTCATCGGGGCGGGCGCGGCAGAGGCGGGAAAGTACATTTTCACGCGTACTCGTCCCGATCAACAGAGCAACCCTTGCCTGTGGTTCCAGGGTGGATCCCACCATAGCTTCCCGAGCGGCGAAGCGGCATTGTCCGCGTCGCTCGTCACCCCGTACGTGATCGAGTACGGGAGCGATAACCCAGCCGTCTACGCGCTGCTCCTGTTGCCGCTCTATACCGGCGTGAGCCGCGTCAAGAACCAGGCGCACTGGCAGACCGATGTGCTGGCCGGCTGGGCGGTCGGCGGCCTGTCCGGATGGTATGCGCACAGCCGGGACGTCCCGATCCTGATCGAGATCCTGCCGCACGGCTTCGAGATCGGTCTCAAGAAGTCCTTCTGACCCTGACCAGGCGCGCAGGAATGTGCGCCATCAACCGCGAGAGCTCCGATGTCCGCTACAGTAGCAACCATGCGCATCCTGGTCGTCGAGGACGACAAGCTGCTTTCCGAAGGCCTCGTCGCCGTCTTGTCCCGCGCCGGACATGCGGTCGATTACACGGCCAGCGGCAAGTACGCCGACACGCTGCTCGGGCAGGAGAGCTACGACCTGCTCGTGCTCGACGTCGGTCTTCCCGACATCGACGGGTTCGAAGTGCTCCGGCGCGTTCGCGCTCGTCACTCGCCGATCGGGGTCCTCGTGCTCACCGCACGCGACGCGGTCGAGGATCGCGTCCACGGCCTCGACCTGGGCGCCGACGACTACCTGACCAAGCCGTTTTCGGTCGCCGAATTCGAGGCGCGGGTGCGCGCGCTGCTGCGGCGCAACGCGCCGCCGGAGACGCGGGTCTCGGTCGGCGGGCTCACTGTCGACGTCGCGGCGAAGCGCGTTCGCGTCAACGAGAAGGCGGTCGATCTCACGCCGCGCGAATGGGCGCTGCTCGAGCTCTTTCTCACGCGCCCCGGACGGGTGCTCAGCAAGGACCAGATCGCCGAACGGTTGATCGGGTTCGACGAGCCGCTATCCGCAAACGCGATCGAAGTGCACGTTTCCCGGCTGCGAACGAAGATCGAATCCGCAGGCGTCCTCATCCGCACCGTTCGCGGATTCGGATACCTGTGGGAAGGTGGGCATGAGTGACGCGCCGCATGCGCCGAACAGCATCCGCAGGCATCTGCTGATTTTTCTGTCGGGCTCGCTATGCGTGATGATCCTCGGCGCAACGCTGGTCACCTACCTGGTGGCGCTGCGCTCCGCTAACGACGCCTACGATCGTTCGCTGCTCGACCCCGTCGTAGACATTGCCGCCAACGTTCGCAGCGACGGGTCGGGGGTGCGCGTCGACCTGCCGCAGAAGGCGATCGAGGCGCTCGTCTACGACCAGCTCGACACGGTCATCTTCCAGATCCGTTCCGAGCGCGGCGACATCATCCACGGCGCCGTCGAGCTCGAGCCGCCACCGCCGATCCCGACCGGCGAGCACATCTTCTTCGACAGCACGTATCGTGGCGCGCCGATTCGCGTCGCGGCGCTTCATTCGACGAACGGCTTCGTAATCCAGGTCGGCGAGACGCTGAACAAGCGCAATCGACT
>DASSGI010000275.1:0-8183 GCA_035857655.1 Casimicrobiaceae bacterium
CTGCCGACTCATTGATCGTGTTGGCGCCTTGCATCCGATAGAAGTACAGCGGCCGGCGCACGACCATCGGCTCGGCCAGCGCCGCCGCGCGCAGGCAGAAATCCCAATCGTGAAAGGCGTGGTTATAGCGCAACTCGCGGAAGCCGCCGAGGGAGGCGAAGAAGTCGCGTGCGACGAAGAGATTTCCGGTGCACACGGCGACATTATTCTGGACGAGCGCGAAGCTGTTCGTGTCGCTGCCCAGCAGGCTCCGCTGCATCTGCCAGTAGCCTCCCGCCGGCGCCTCGGCGGCGCCCGTTGCAGGCGCCTCCGCGCCCACCCGGTCGACGAGCGAGAATCCCCAGGCGAGCGCCGGGCGCGCGACGGCGTCGACCATCGCGGCAACGCGATCCGGCGCGTAGCAGTCGTCGGGGTCGAGGAACGACAGGTACGTCCCACATGCCATCGCCGCGGCCTCGTTCAGTGTCGCCGGCGCCCCTTTATGGGAGCGCGCGACGAAGCGCACCGGAAACGGCAGGCCTTCGATGGTCCGGGCAATCGCCTCGGCGGTGCCATCGGTCGATCCTTCGTCGACGATGACGAGCTCGAGCGTCCGATACGTCTGGGTAGCGACCGAGGCGATCGCCTCGCCAACGAACCGCGCATGGTTGTACGCCCGCATGACGACCGACACGAGCGGGGGCTCGATGTCGGGCCGCGCGGCATGTGCGCGTTCCCACGCGACGAACGCGTCGATCAGGCTCGTCTGCCTCGCGTTGACGTCGCGCACGAGAAGCTTTGCGACTGCGAGCCCCAGGTTGTGGCGGATCTGCGGGCTTCCCCAGCCGGTGCGCTCCGCCGCATCGAAGATGAAGTCGAGCGCCTCGCGGTAGCGCAGCCGTTCCAGCATTACCACGCCCAGCATGTGGATCACATCGACGTCATCGGGGTTCTCGGCGAGGGCGCGCCGGTAGAGCGTCTCGGCCTGTCGAAGCGAGCCGGCGCGCTGCGCGGCGAGCGCCTCGGAGCGCGTGGGCATGACGGGCGCCGCGCCGTCGCGTCCGCAGCAGTGCTTGTAGCGCTTGCCGCTGCCGCAGGGGCACGGTGCGTTGCGATTGGCGGGAGCAGCGCCCGGGCCGTCCAAGCTAGAACTCATAACCGAAGCGCGCGATGTCGCGAGCGAAGCGCGCGGCGACGATTGCCCTGGTGTCCGCGGTGTAGTAGTCGCGGTAGCCGGTATGCGACGAGGTATTGATGCGCGGTAGGTGGTATTCGAGCTTGAGCCGCGCCCTGATGGTCGCGTAGTCGGCAGCGAGCCGCTCGTAGCGGCCGACGAAGTCGACGATGACCTCGCCGGCCTCGTCCGTTACGTAATCGACCTGGTTGTATGTTGTCTTCTCGGCTATTCCGGTCGTCGTCTGCGTGATGAAGTCGGCGAACGTCGGCGCGTTCTGCTGGACGTACTGCGCGAACGCGTTCCCGCGCCCGCCCTGCATGCATCTGCTGTACCAGGATACGAGTCGGTCCCAGGGATTGCGCACGAACGCGAAGCGGTAATAGCCATTCCAGGTCTCGGCGGGAAGCAGCGCTCGCGCCTCGCGCGCGAACAGGTGCTTACGGGGGCCAAAACGGTCGACTTCGAGCGCGGGATCGTCGTTGCGCACAGCGGCTTCGATCGAATAGCCGGCCGTCTTCTGGATATGGATGAAGATGCATTTCTTCCGGTGCGAGACGAACATGGCGGGAGGAACACGTGGTAGCTGGGGGCGGCGTAGCGATTGCCCGTCGATGCGCGAAGGCTCGGCGCGCCGCCCGCGCGCAAGGCGTAGGCCATTGTAGGCTGAACGACAGGTTTGCGGGAGTCACTGTCGGCGGCTGGTCGGCCAGCCAAGGTCGCCGCGTCGTGCCGCGGCCTCACTCCTTCCGCGCGAAGAAGTCCTCAAGCCGCACGACGCCGCCACCGCCGGCGAGGTTGAGCGCACGTGAGCCACTTCCGAGCATCACCGCGAGGCCGTCGCGCGCGCTCGTCTCCGCTGCGACCTCCGGTGCGCCCGCCACCGCCCCCGGATTCGCGAGCGACAGGCACGCGATCAGCGACAGCCGCTTGAGCGCGCGGTCGGCGCCGACGAAGTCCTCGACGAACGCGTTCGCCGGATGCGCGAGCATCTCGGCGGGTGTCGCGTGCTGGACGAGCTGGCCGTCGCGCAGCAGCGCGATGCGATCGCCCATCTTGATCGCCTCGTCGATGTCGTGCGTGACGAACACGACCGTCTTCCTGAGCTGGCGCTGGATCTTCAGGAACTCGTCCTGCACGCGCGTCCGATTTATCGGGTCGATCGCGCCGAACGGCTCGTCCATCAGCAGCACCGGAGGATCGGCGGCGAGCGCGCGCGCGACACCGATCCGCTGCCGCTGGCCGCCGGAGAGCTCGCGCGGATAGCGATCGCGAAATCCGTCGGGCTCCATGCCGACGAGCTGCAGCAGCTCGTCGACGCGCTGCGCAGTCTTCGCGTCGTCCCAGCCGAGGAGGCGCGGCACCGTCGCGATGTTGGCGGCGATCGTCATGTGCGGAAAGAGCCCGACTTGCTGGATCACGTAGCCGATTCCGCGGCGAAGCTCGACCGGATCGACGTGCGTGACGTCCTTGCCGTTCACTTCGATCGTTCCGCCCGTCGGCTCGATCAGCCGGTTGACCATCCGCATCGTCGTCGTCTTGCCGCAGCCTGACGGTCCGATCAGCACGCAGACTTCGCCGGCATCGACTTCGAGGTCGAGATGGTCGATCGCGGCGCGCGGGGCGCCGGGAAACTGCTTGACGAGACCCTCGAGGCGGATCATCCGAGCCGGCCCATGATGCAAATCATCCGAGTCCCCGCGGCGTCAACGCCCTTTGCAGCTGGCCGAACGCGAAGTCCGTGCCGATCGCGAGTAGCGTTGCCGGAATCGCGCCGACGAGAAGCAGCGAGATCTGCATCATCGCGATGCCGGCGGTGATGAAGTCGCCGAGCCCGCCGCCGCCGATGTACGCGGCGAGCACTGCCCCCGATATCACCTGGATCGCAGCGATCCGCACACCGGCGGCAATCACCGGCACCGCGAGCGGCACGACGATGCGCCGCGTGATCTCGCGCTGCGTCATTCCCATTCCGCGCGCGGCGTCGATGATGTCGGCGTCGACCTGCCTCACCGCCGCGTACGTGTTGATCAGGATCGGCGGCAGCGCGAGCAACGTCAGCGCGAAGAGCGCCGGCGTGAAGCCCGTGCCGAGGAGCGGCATCATCAACGCGAGCACCGCGAGCGACGGCAGCGTGCGTCCGACGTTCGCTGCGTTGATCGCGACGAGCGCGTAGCGCGCCTTGCGCGCGAGCCAGATGCCGAGTGGAATCGCGACGGCCGCTGCGATCAGCAGCGCCACGGCCGACAGCGAGACGTGGCGCCACAGCGCCGCGCCGAAGCGGTCTGGGTGCTCGACGATGTATTGCCACGCGCCGGCGAGCATGGTCGTCGCGACGTCAGGCTGCCGCGCGGCGGGCCTTCAGCCGCCGTTCCAGCGCGGCGAGCGACACGTCGACCCCGATCGCGAGCAGGCACGCGGCGACCGCGCCGGTGACGATCTTCGGCGGGTAGTCGCTCGCGATGCCGTTGAAGATGATCGTCCCTAACCCCCCGGCATTGACGTATGCGGCAACGACGGTGACGCTAATCACCGTCACCGCCGAGATGCGCAGCCCCGCGACGATGACCGGCATCGCGAGCGGCAGCTCGACCTTCCACAGGATCTCGCGGGAGCTCATTCCCATCCCGCGCGCCGCGTCGGTCACCTCCGCGGGAACCTCGCGGATCCCGGTCGCGATATTGCGCACGAGGATCATCAGCGAGAACGCGACCATGCAGATGATCGCGTTCGACTTGCCGAGCCCGACGATCGGGATCAGCAGCGCGAGAAACGCGAGCGTCGGAATCGTATAGAGGACGCCGCTCACCGCCATCGCCGCGTCGAATACGCGCTGGGTTCGCGCCGCGGCGATGCCGATTGCGAGCGAAAGCACGAACGCGATCGCGAGCGCCGAGCCCGCGATCAGCAGGTGCTCGCCGAGCGCGACCGCCACCTGGTCCCAGTTGCGCAGGAACCACGTCATCGGGCAGCGCCGGAACTGACGCTTGAGCGGCGCCGGGAGATTGTAAACATTGTTGACAATCTCAGGCGGCAGCGACCCAACTCACGAGCGTGTCGATGTCGGGACCGGGCGGCCGGTCGTTGTCGAGGAACGCGACGCGCTCGCGCACCGCGGTGTAAGCGCGAAGTGCGCCTTCGCCGAGCGTCGAGCGCACCTCCGGCGTGCGAAGATCGACGGCCTGCGCGCCGATCATCGCCTCGATCGCAGCCAGATAAGCAAGACGGTCGCACATTTCGCCGAGCTTCGTCACGCTGCGCATCGCCATCGGCGCGTGGTCCTCGATTCCGGCCGAGACCGGCAGATAGTCGAGACAGACGGGATTCGCGAGATGCCGGATGTCGTTGGCGAGCGCCGTCAGCGTCTTCTGTACCGTCGCGTAGCCGGACTGCTGCGGACCTCTGAGCGTGAGCTGCAACGGCAGCCCGCTCGTCTCCGGGCTCAGCACCTTGATGCAACGCTCCACCGCGAGCGTAGCGAGCTGCGCGACGGCAAGCCCCAGCGCTTCGTGCGCGATCGCAAGTCCGGGAATGTGGAAGTTGCCGGTCGACTCGATCGAGCCCGCGTCGAGGTCCACGAGCGGACTGTCGGCGGCTGCGTTCAACTCGATCTCGACGTGCTCGATCGCGTGCTCGAGCGCATCGAGCGCTGCGCCGTGCACCTGCGCGACACAGCGAAACGACAGCGGATCCTGGATGCGCCGTGCGGCACCTGCGCGCTCGAGCGCGCTGCCGGAGAGCGCGCTGCGCAGCGCTCGCGCCGCAACTGCCTGACCCGGCGCCGGCCGCGCTGCCTGCGCGCTTTCGGCAAGCGGCGACAGGTTGGCGCGAAAGCCCTCGAACGAAAGCGCGACGATGTCGTCGAGGCGGTCGAAGAGCCGCGCGAGCCGCTCGAGCACGAGACAGGCGCTCCCGACCGTCGCGGCATTCGCGCTCACCAGAACGAGGCCATCCTTGGGACCGAGCGCAACGGGCGCGAGCCCCGCGCGCGCAAGCGCCTCGCTTCCGGAAACGCGCCGGCCGTCGACGAACGCCTCGCCTTCGCCGATCAGTACCAGCGCGACGTGCGAAAGCGGCGCCAGGTCGCCGACGCTGATCGTTCCCCATCCGGGAACCACGGGCCAGACGCGCCGATTGAGCGCGTCGACGAGTGCGCGGAACACCGCGACCGAGACGCCCGACCCACCCTGCGCCATCCCCGCAACGCGCGCGAACATGATCGCGCGCACGCGCTGCTCGTCCATCGTCGGACCGACGCCGACGGCGCGCGCGCGGATCGTGTCGACCTGATAGCGCGTGCGCTCCTCAGGCGCGAGCGCCTTGCCGGTGTTCGCGCCGAGCGCCGAAGTGAGTCCGTAGATCGGCGTGTCGGAATCGGCCGCAGCATCGACGATTGCCCGCGCTCGCTCGAGCCGATCGAGCACTTCCGGCGCGATATCGACGGACACACCGCGTGCCACTTCGATCACATCGGCGATTCCGATGCGGCTGACACCCGGAAGAATCGGAGCGGAGTCGACGGCTTCCCCCTGGGGCCTGTTGGCGCGGTGGCGCAAACGCGAACCGGCCCTTGGTTCGCGCCGCGTCGATGAGGGAGGAGGCGTCTCCGCTATTTCACGACGCCCTTCGACTTCAGAAACTCGCGCGCGACGTCCTTCGGCTCCATCTTCTCGCCGTCGACCTTGTAGTTCATTTCCGCCATCGACGCCTCGTCGAGCATCGCGCTCGTGCGGTTCAGAACCTCGGCGACCTTCGGATTCGCGTCGAGCACCTCTTTGCGGACGACCGGGACGACGTAGTACGGCGGCCACAGGTTCTTGTCGTCCTTCAACCGCTTCAGCTTCATCGCCGAGATCATCCCGTCGGTCGAGTAGCCGTTGACGACCTGGATCTGGTCGTTCTTGAGCGCCTGGTAGCGGAGCCCGATCGCGAGCTGCAGGTCTTCCTTGAACTCCATCCCGTATTTCGCCTTGAGGCCCGGGATGCCGTCCTTGCGGTCGCGAAACTCGGGGCCCGCGCCGAGCTTCAGCTCCTTCGAGACCTTCGCGAGGTCGGTGAGCGTCTCGAGCTTGTACTTCTCGGCAGTGTCGGGCCGAACGACCATGTTGTACGTGTTCTGGAACGGCGTCTCGTTGAGCACGACGAGGCCCTTCGCCGCGTAGTCGGACTTCACCTTGTCGTAGACCGCCTTGCGGTCGGTCATCGCTTCCTGCTTGAGCACGGCGACGAGGATCGTCCCCGTGTACTCGGGGTAGAAGTCGATCTCCTTCTCCTCGAGCGCCTTGTGCGCGATCAGCGTTCCGCCCAGGTTGATCTTGCGCTCGACCTTGATCCCCGAGGCTTCGAGCGCCTGCGCGTAGATCTCGGCGAGAACGAACTGCTCGGTGAAGTTCTTCGAGCCCACCTTCACCGTCTGCGCGAATGCCGTGCCCGTCGCGAACGCGAGCAACGCAATCGCCCACCGCCACCCCCCGGCCTTGTTCATGTCCTGCCCCTCGTGGATGAGAAACGGTGGGCAGTTTACTATCGGGTTTCCCATCGCGCCACGGACTCCCCGGATGCCCTCGATCGAGATCACCTATCTCAGCGGTCCCGACGTCGAGGCGCTCGCGCTGACCGACGACGAGATCCTGACGGCGGTCGAAGGCGGGCTGCGCGCGCAGGGGCTCAGCCAGACGAGGATCGAGCCGCGCGTCCATCTCGTCCCGGAGTCTTCCGCCAAGGGGCATTTCAACGTGCTGCGGGGCGTGGTCGCGCCGCTTGGCGTGGCCGGGGTGAAAGTGGTCGGCGATTTCGTCGACAACTGGAAGCACGGGCTGCCGTCCGAGCTTGCGCTGCTGAATCTCTTCGACCCGCAAACCGGGGCGCCCCGCGCGATCCTCGACGCGTCGTCGCTCACCGACATGCGTACCGGCGCGATGACGGCGCTCGGCGCGAAGCATCTCGCGCGCAAGCGCTCGCGCGTCCTGGGCCACGTCGGCGCGCGCGGAACCGCGTATTGGAACGTGCGACTCCTCGATCGGCTGTTCGGCTTCGACGAAATCCGGGTTCACTCCCGGCGGCCCGAAAGCCGCAACGCGTTCGCCGAGCGACTCTCACGCGATCTCGGCAAGCCCGTCGTCGCAACCGACGATTGGGAGTCCTGCGTGCGCGACGCCGACATCGTTGTCGAAGCGTCGCGATTGCCGGAACCCGCGCCGATGCTGCGCACCGAGTGGATCAAGCGCGGCGCGCTGGTCGTTCCCTACGGCACGATGAGCGCCGTCGAGATCACGCTGACCGACATCATGGACAAGATCGTCGTCGACGACTGGGGCCAGTGCAAGAAGGGCCTTCCGTTCGGCGCGCTGCGGCGCCACGTCGACGAAGGCAAGCTCGACGAGAACAATCTGCATGCGGAGCTCGGCCAGATCGTTGCCGGGCTGAAGCCGGGCCGCGAAAGCGACGACGAGACGAACCTCTTCTGGCATCGCGGATTGTCGCTCTCCGACATCGCGCTGGGCTGCGCGATGCTCGACAAGGCGAAGCGCCTCGGCGTGGGCCGCACGCTTCCCTTTCGGTGAGCTTCGTCGCGTGCACGCGGATGTACGACGTGACGCCCGAGGCGCGGCGTCACTGGCACGCGCTGATGACACGCGCGGCGGCCGGTGCCGGACTCGCGGTCGAATGCATCGATCATGCGGCGCCGGCACCGCTCACCGACCTCTGGGCCCGCGACGACCTGGTCGTCGGTTTCATGTGCGGGCTGCCGCTCGCGACGCGCTATCCCGACGTCCAGCCGCTCGCGGCTCCCGTGACGGTGCTCTCCGAGCGCGACCGGCCGACCTATCGGTCGGTCTGGCTGGTTCGCGCTGACAGCGCGTTCGACACGCTCGCCTCGACGTTCGGTCACCGGATCGGCTGGACCGTCGAACACTCGCATTCGGGCTTCAATGCGCCACGCCATGCGCTGCTCGGTCATCGCTCGCGCGATCGCTTATCGCTCTATCGCGAGTCGGTCGGCCCGCTCGCTGATCCGCGTTCCGCGCTC
>DASSGI010000276.1:0-2695 GCA_035857655.1 Casimicrobiaceae bacterium
ACGCAGCTGCTGCCCGACGACATCACGCTGCCGCTGCTCTGGGCGGGGCTTCTCGTCAATCTCGCGGGCCTCTTCGCGCCGCTCAAGGATGCGGTGATCGGCGCGGCCGCGGGGTATCTGTCGCTGTGGACGATCTACTGGCTGTTCAAGCTGATCCGCGGCAAGGAAGGCATGGGGCACGGCGACTTCAAGCTACTCGCCGCGCTTGGCGCCTGGCTCGGCTGGCAGGTCCTGCCGGTGATCGTTCTCCTCTCGTCGGTCGTCGGAGCGTTGATCGGGATCACGTTGATCGTGTTCAAGGGGCGAGACACTCAGCTGCCGCTCGCCTTCGGTCCTTATCTCGCGATCGCCGGAGCGATCGCGCTCTTCTTCGGCGAACCGCTCGTCAAGATGATCCTTCCGTGACGCTCGTCGTCGGACTCACCGGCGGAATCGGCAGCGGCAAGTCGATCGTCGCCGACGCTTTCGCCGAGCGCGGCGTCGAGGTCACCGACACCGACCGTCTCGCGCACGCGCTCACCGCGCCCGGCGAGCCGGGGTATCGGGCGGTTCTCGGTGCGTTCGGCCCGGCGTTTGCGCGTCCTGACGGGACGCTCGATCGCGCGCGGCTGCGCGAGCTCGTCTTCGCCGACGGCGACGCGCGAGCACGCCTCGAAGCGATCCTTCATCCGCTGATTCGCGAAGCGGCGGCGAAGGAAATCGCCGGATGGAAAGGACCCTACGGGATACTCGTCGTCCCTTTGCTGCTCGAGCGCACGGGTGCGAGCCGCGTCGACCGCGTGCTCGTCGTCGACTGCCCCGAGGACGTCCAGATCCGGCGCGTGATGACGCGCAGCGCGCTCGCTGAAGCAGACGTCCGCGCGATCATGGCCACACAGTTGCCGCGCGCCGAGCGGCTCGCGCGGGCCGACGATGTGCTCGACAACTCGGGCGCGGTCTCGGCGATCGCGTCCCAGGTTGCGGCGCTCGACCGGCGTTATCGCGAGTTGGCCGCCGCCGCGAAAGGCGGAAACACGAGAGGCTGAAGCCTCCGAGCCCTTATTCGACGGCGCGACTTCGGGCAGAATGCCGGATCGGCACAATTCAACCCGTCCCGACGTGCCCTCCGTCATCCGCTATGAGCATCCGCTGAACGAGCGCATCCGCACGTTGATGCGCCTCGAGGACCTGTATCGCCGCGCGCAATTCTTCGCAGCGCAGGTCGACTCAGCCGATCATCACGCTGCACTCTCCGCGCTGTTCGAGATCACCGACGTCGCCGCGCGCGCCGACTTGAAGACCGATCTGCTGCAGGAGCTCGAGCGACAGAAGCAGCTGCTGCAGCCGTTGCGCAACAATCCGGCGATCGAAGCGAGCGTGCTCGAGCAACTGCTCGCCGACATCGATCGCGCGAGCGGCGCGCTGCTCGCGCAAACGGGGAAAGCGGGGCTGCACCTGCGCGACAACGAGTGGCTGATGACGATCAAGCAGCGCACGACGATCCCCGGCGGCGTCTGCGAGTTCGATCTTCCCGCCTACCACTACTGGTTGAACGCTGACCCCGCTGCGCGGCAGAACGACCTGCGCGGCTGGATCGCTCCGTTCCTGCCGATCTACGACGGCCTCAACATCATCCTGCGGCTGTTGCGCGACAACGGCCGCGCGAGCAGGCAGACCGCGGTCGGCGGCGTGTTCCAGCTCATGCTGACGACGACGAAGGTCGCCCAGCTGCTGAGGCTCACGGTTTCGCAGGAGCTGCAGTGCGTGCCGGAGATCAGCGCGAACAAGTATGCGCTGAACATTCGGTTCATCGGCGTTTCGGGGATGGATCGAGGCACCGCCTACGCGCGCGACGTCGAGTTCGAGCTCGCGTTCTGCAATCTTTGATGCCGCCGAAGGTCGTCCCCTGTCCGCGCTGTGGCAAAGCGGTCGAATGGTCGCCGGTGTCACGCTGGCGCCCTTTCTGCTCCGAGCGGTGCAAGACGATCGACCTCGGCGCCTGGGCGACGGAGTCCTATCGGATCGCCGGCGAGGAACCTACCGAGCCCGAGGGTAGCGAACCCACGCCCGCAACCGGGCGGCGGGAACGAGCGAAGTAAGGCGCGCTAGGTCCAGGCGCCTCGGCGCAATGCGACGCCGTGCGCGCCCCGTGCGATCGCCGTATCGAGATCGCCGCGCGCGAGCCCTCCGAGCGCAAAGACGGGCAGCGGTGCGTCCTGCGCCAGCGCAGCGAACCCGTCCCAGCCGAGCGTGGGCATGCCGCGATGCGTCGGCGTCGGCAGCACGGGACCGAGCACGACGAAGTCGAGATTCAACGCCGCTGCACGTTCGATTTCCGCGCGCGTGTGACATGACGCCGCGCAGAGCATTGCGTCCGACACCGGCCGCGCCGCGATCGAGACGAGCGCCGCGGCCGTCAGATGCACGCCGTCGCATCCCCAGTCGCGCGCGTTCGTGGCGTCCCCGTTCAGCAGAAGCTTGACGCCGTGCGATCGAGCCAATGCAAGCAGCGATTCCGCGAGTGCCCGCTGGCGCGCGAGCGGCCAGTCCTTCTCGCGCAGCTGGATGAGCCGCAATCCCGAAGCGATCGCGGTCTCGGCGGATGCGAGCAGCAGAGCCTCGCCGACGTCTTCGGCGTTCGTAAGTCCGTAGACGGGCGGCAGCAGCAGCGCGCGCATGACGAACGTATTCGCTGGGAGCAGCGGCAGAACGTCGA
>DASSGI010000277.1:0-4324 GCA_035857655.1 Casimicrobiaceae bacterium
TCGAGTTCGACGACGCGTTGGCGCTCGCGATGGTCGGCCGCAATTTCCCCGATTGCGCCGCGCTGGTGCGCGCGCGCTACGGCTCGAGCTATCCGGTCGACGCGCTCCTCGATCGGTGGCACACGACCTACGATGCGATCGTTGCGCAGGACGGCATCAGCGTGAAGCCGGGCGTGATCGAGCTGATCGACTGGCTCGAGCAGGTGGCGATTCCGCGCGCGGTGGCGACCTCGACGCGGCGCGAGCGCGCGCGCGCGAAGCTCGCCGACGCGAAGCTCCTCTCGCGGTTTCGCGACGTCGTGGGCGGCGACGAGGTCGCGCGCGGCAAGCCCGAACCCGACATCTATTCGGAAGCCGCGCGCCGTCTCGGCGTCAGCGCTGGCGAATGCGTCGCGCTCGAGGACTCGGTGCCGGGCGTGCGCGCGGCGCTCGCCGCGCGGATGACGGCGATCATGGTCCCGGACCTGCATGGGGCGCCGGACGATCTGCTCGCGCTCGACCTGCTCGTATTGCCGTCGCTGCACGACGTCCTCGAGCACCTGACGACGCTGCCGGCTTGACGCGATGGAAGCGCGGGTGCGGTGGGCGCCCTCGCTGAACGCCGCATCGTTCGAACCTCGCATGCGATAATTCGCCGCCGAATCGCGACCCCATGACATGATCGGCCGCCTCACCGGAATCCTCGTCGAGAAGAACCCGCCGCAGCTCCTGCTCGACGTTCAGGGCGTCGCGTACGAGGTCGACGTCCCGATGAGCACGTTCTACAACCTGCCGGCAACGGGCGAGCGCGTCACGCTGTTCACGCACCTGGTCGTTCGTGAAGACGCGCACCTGCTGTTCGGTTTCGGCACCGAACAGGAACGCCGCGCGTTTCGCCAGCTGCTCAAGATCAGCGGGGTCGGCGCGCGCACCGCGCTCGCGGTGCTCTCCGGCCTCTCGGTCGGAGAGCTCGCGCAGGCGGTGACGCAACAGGAAACCGGCCGGCTCACCAAGATCCCCGGAATCGGCAAGAAGACGGCCGAGCGGCTTCTGCTCGAGCTCAAGGACAAGCTGGGGGCCGACGTGACGTCGAACGTGGGGCTTCATCGGCCTCCGCCCGCGATGTCCGATGTGCTCAATGCGCTGCTTTCGCTTGGTTACAGCGACAAGGAGGCCGGCGCCGCGGTCAAGCAGCTTCCCGAGGGCATCGCCGTCGGCGACGGGATTCGCCAGGCGTTGAAGCTGCTCGCGAAGGCATGACTGTCGATCGGGCGATGACGGGTTGCGCGTCAGGCCGTTAGAATCGCGCGATGGCGATCGAGAACGAACAGCTGAACCGCATCGTGACCGCCAAGGTCGCGGGCGTTCAGGAGGAAGTCGTCGAACGGGCGCTGCGCCCGCGCATGCTCGACGAATACGTCGGGCAGGAGAAGATTCGCGGTCAGCTTTCGATCTTCATCGAGGCGGCGCGCAGGCGCAAGGACGCGCTCGACCACGTGCTGCTGTTCGGGCCGCCGGGCCTCGGCAAGACGACGCTGTCGCACGTGATCGCGCACGAGCTCGGCGTCAACCTGCGGCAGACGTCGGGCCCGGTGCTCGAGCGCGCCGGGGACCTCGCGGCGCTGCTGACGAATCTCGAGCCGAACGACGTGCTGTTCATCGACGAGATCCATCGTCTCGCACCGGTCGTCGAAGAGATCCTCTACCCGGCGCTCGAAGACTTCCAGATCGACATCATGATCGGCGAAGGGCCGGCTGCGCGGAGCGTGAAGCTCGACCTCCCGCCGTTCACCCTGGTCGGCGCGACGACGCGCGCGGGGATGCTGACCAATCCGTTGCGCGACCGCTTCGGAATCGTCGCACGACTCGAGTTCTATACGCCGGAAGAGCTCACCCGGATCGTCATGCGCTCGGCAGGTCTCCTGAAGATCGAGATCGATCCGCAAGGCGCGCTCGAGATCGCGCGGCGCTCGCGCGGCACGCCGCGGATCGTCAATCGTCTGTTGCGCCGCGTCCGCGATTTCGCCGAGGTGCGCGCCGGCGGAGCGATCACGAGGACGGTGGCCGACGATGCGTTGAAGATGCTCGACGTCGATCTCGCGGGTCTCGACGTGATGGATCGCAAGCTCCTGCGCACGGTTCTCGACAAGTTCGACGGCGGGCCCGTCGGTGTCGAGAATCTCGCCGCGGCGATCGGCGAGGAGCGTGACACGATCGAGGACGTGCTCGAACCCTTCCTGATCCAGCAGGGCTTCCTGCAGCGCACTCCGCGCGGTCGGGTCGCCACGGCGCTCTCGTATCGGCACTTCGGCCTCACGCCCGAACCCGGGCGCCCGGCCGATCTCTTCCCCGAAGGCGGCAACGCTTGAGCCCCGCGCGCCGGATGCGCGAGACGTTCCGCTTTCCGATCCGCGTCTACTACGAGGACACCGACGCCGGAGGCGTCGTCTACTACGCGAACTATCTCAAGTACATGGAGCGCGCCCGCACCGAATGGCTGTCGTCGCTCGGCTACGAACTCTCGACGCTCGAAAGCGTCGAAGGCATCGTGTTCGTCGTCCACCGCGTCGAGATCGACTACCGGATTCCCGCGAAGCTCGGCGAGAGGATACACGCCACGCTGACGCTCGCCGAGCTGAATCGCGCGAGCATGTCCGTCGAGCAGGATATCGTGCGCGGCGACGAGTTGCTCACGCACGCGCGCGTCGCACTCGCCTGCGTCGATCGTGCAAACTGGCGTCCGAAGCGCATCCCCGCCCAACTCCACGAACGCCTGGAACGCTTGCCGTGAACCTGCAGACCGACCTCTCCTTCATCACGCTCGTCACGCAAGCCTCGGTCGTCGTGCAGGCCGTGCTCGTGCTGCTCGTCGTACTGTCGCTGTGGTCGTGGTGGCAGATCTTTCTCAAGATGTTCCAGTTGAAGCGCACGACGAAGGACACGGACCAGTTCGAGAACGAGTTCTGGAAGGGCGGCGATCTGAACGAGCTCTACCAGGGCGCGAGCAAGTCGCGAAGCGGAGCAAGCCTCGAGCACATCTTCACCGCGGGGTTCCGCGAGTACTCGAAGCACAGGAAGCAGGGGAGCACCGCGGTGATCACGATGGACAGCGCGCGCCGCGCGATGCGCGCAACGTACCAGCGCGAGATCGACGCGATCGACGCGCACCTCGCGGGGCTCGCGACGGTCGGGTCCGTGTCGCCTTATATCGGTCTTTTCGGCACGGTCTGGGGAATCATGAACGCCTTTCGCGGGCTCGCGAACGTGAGTCAGGCCACGCTCGCGCACGTCGCGCCGGGCATCGCCGAGGCGCTGATCGCGACGGCCATCGGGCTTTTCGCGGCGATACCGGCGGTGGTCGCCTACAACCGCTACACGCACGACGTCGATCGTCTCTCCGTGCGCTTCGAGACGTTCATCGAAGAGTTCTCGAACATCCTGCAGCGCCAGGGCTGACGATGAATCGCTCGAACCTCGCCGCAGCCCGCAACAGGTATCGCCACGAGCCTCGCCGCTGAAATGCGCCGCCCGCGGAAATCGATCAACCAGATCAACGTCGTGCCGTACATCGACGTGATGCTCGTGTTGCTGGTGATCTTCATGGTCACCGCGCCGCTCGTCAATCCGGGCGAGATCGAGCTGCCATCGGTCGGCAGCAAGCTCGTTGCCCCCGCGGCGCCGCTGGAGCTAACGCTTCGCTCCGACGGCCGATGGTGGCTCGAGGACAAGCAGCTCGCCACACCGCCTCTCGTCGTGTCGAAGGACGAGCTCGTTGCGCGCATTCGCGCGAAGCAGGCCCAGGTTCCGGGCCAGCCGGTCGTCATTGCAGCCGACAAGAGCGCGCGCTACGAGGACGTCATCGGCGTGCTCGATCTCCTCCAGCGCAACGGAGCGCAGAAGGTCGGGCTCCTCGCCCGCCCGGTGAACTAGGCCTGCCAACGGGCCCCGAGGCGCATGGTTCAGGATCGCCCGCGCAACCCGGCTCGTGTCTCCGGCCAGTGGCCGGCGCTCGCGCTCGCGATCGCCGTCCATGTCGTCTTCATCGCGGTGCTCGTGTTCTCGCTTCGATGGCAGAACCGCAAGCCCGAACCCGTCACTGCGGAGCTTTACGCCCCGGCAACGAAAACGGTGGCGGCCGAGCCCGTCGAGACCAAACCGCCGCCTGCGCCGGTGCCGCCCCCTCCTGCACCCACGCCACCTGCTCCCGCGCCGGAGCCCGAGCCCAAGCCGGCGCCGCCCCCCAAGCCTACGCCAGCGCCCGAGCCCAAGGTCGAACGACCGCCCGATACGCGTGCCGCCGACATCGCCGCGCGCAAGGCGAAGGAGGACGAAGAGCGCCGCAAGC
>DASSGI010000278.1:0-2660 GCA_035857655.1 Casimicrobiaceae bacterium
GAAGGGACGACGAGCGACGGCACGCGACTCCTGAAATTCCACAGCTCGCTGCTGCAGCCGATCGTCGATGCACACGGCGTGGTCCAGCCGATCGCGATTCGCTACCGCACGCCGGCTGACGAATACAGCGACGCGCCCGCGTTCGTCGGCGACTTGACGATGGTCGGATCGCTGTGGCGGATTACCGGCGAGCGCTCGCTCGTCGCCGAAATCACGATCCTTCCGCAGCTGCCCGCAGCCGGGCGCACGCGTCGCGAGCTTTCGAGCGACGCAGCCGCGGCTATCCAAACGGTTTTGGCGTGACCGGGGCGCGCGAAGGGACCTGATATACGCGCCGATCGTCGAGTCTGACCGCAGTCAGCGTGCCACCCCACAGGCAGCCCGAATCGAGCATCAGCACGTTCGGCGCGAGCGTCAATTCGAGCGTCGACCAGTGGCCGCAAACGATCGTCTTGCGCGCCGAGCGCCGATTGTCGTGTTCGAACCACGGCCGATAGCCGTCGGGAGCGGCGCCGGGTCCACGCTTCTCGTCGAACTCCATCACGCCGTCTGCAGTACAGAAGCGCAGCCGCGCGCACGCGTTGACGATCACGCGCAAGCGGTCGAAGCCCTCGAGATCGTCGCGCCATGCGCGCGGCTCGTTACCGTAGAGGCTCCCGAGGAACTCGTCGGCGCGCTCGCTCGCGAGCATCGTCTCGACCTCGCGCGACAGGGCAAGCGCAATTTCGGGCGTCCACGCTGGCAGAAGTCCGGCGTGGACGAGAAGCAGCTCGCCTTCGATTACGACCAGCGGCAGCCGCTGCAGCCAGTGAAGCAGCTCGTCGCGATCGGGCGCTGCGAGGATCGGCGCGATCGTGTCGCGCCGATGCGTTTTCGCGTGTCCCGCCGCCACGGTCAGCAGATGGAAATCGTGATTGCCGAGAACGGTGACGGCGGAATCGCCGAGCGCCTTCACCTCGCGCAGCACGGCGAGCGATTCGGGTCCGCGGTTCACGAGGTCGCCGACGAGCCAAAGCTTGTCGCTGCGCGGCGAAAACGCAACGAGCTCGAGCAGCTGGCAGAGCTCCGCGTGACAGCCCTGGATGTCGCCGATCGCGTAATGGCTCATGTACGCCGGACGAAAGCGCGCGCCCGCCTTCGCGACGGCGAAGACGCGCAAATCATGAAAGGTTCTTCAGCAGCGGGCTGTTAAAATCCCGCGCCGATTCTAGCATTCGAGAAAACGCCGCTCCGATCGATCCTCGCCATGTCGCACTCGCTCAATCCTGCGCAGCGCGAAGCCGTCCGCTATCTCGACGGCCCGCTGCTCGTGCTGGCTGGCGCCGGCAGCGGGAAGACGCGCGTGATCGCCGCGAAGATCGGCTTCCTGATCGAGCGCGGCTTCGATCCCCGGCACGTCGTCGCGATCACGTTCACGAATCGCGCCGCGCGCGAAATGCGCGAGCGGACGGGGCAACTCCTCGCAGGCGCAGGGAAGAGCGCGCTGGCGCGAGAGGTCGCGATTTCCACGTTCCACGCGCTGGGGTTGCGCATCGTTCGCGACGACGCGCGCGCACTGGGGCTCAAGCCCGGTTTTTCGATTCTCGATCCCGGCGATATCGAGCCGATCGTCGCGGAGCTGATCGGAACGTCCGACCGGAGCCGCGCCCGCAACGCGCAATCGCGGATCAGCGCGTGGAAGAACGCGCTGACTCCGCCCTCCAAGGCGGTCAAGGCCGCGCAAGGCGACGACGAAGCAGTCGCCGCGCAAGCGTACCTGCGCTACGACGACGCGCTCCGTGCGTATCACGCCGTCGATTTCGACGACCTGATCGCGTTGCCGATCAGGCTTCTCGGCACCGAGCCGCGCGCGCTCGCGAAGTGGCGCGAGCGATGCGCGCACGTTCTCGTCGACGAATACCAGGACACGAACCCCGCGCAGTATCGGCTGTTCAAGCTGCTCGTCGGCGAGCGGGGCGCGTTCACCGTCGTGGGCGACGACGACCAGGCGATCTACGGCTGGCGCGGCGCGACGCTCGACAATCTCGGCGCGCTGCCGACCGATTACCCGGCGCTCAAGGTCGTGAAGCTCGAGCAGAACTACCGCTCGACCGCGCGAATCCTGCGCTCGGCGAATAGGCTGATCGCGAACAACCCGAAGCTCTTCGAGAAAAGCCTGTGGAGCGAGCACGGGTTCGGCGACGCGATCCAGATCACGCCCGCCGCCGACGACGAGGCGGAAGCGGAGAGCGTCGTGCGGCGGCTGCTCGCGCATCGCTTCGAGCATCGCGGCCGCTACGGCGATTACGCGATTCTCTACCGCGGCAACCACCAGGCGAAGCCGTTCGAGCAGCAGCTGCGCGCGCAAGGCGTTCCGTACGAGGTCTCCGGCGGGCAATCGTACTTCGAACGCGCGGAGATCAAGGACATCGTCGCCTATCTGCGGCTCATCGCGAACGATGACGACGACCAGGCGTTCATCCGCGCGGTCACGACGCCGAAGCGCGGAATTGGCGCGACGACGCTTGAGCGCCTGTCGGCGATCGGTGCCGACCGTGACGAAAGCCTCTTCGCAGCCGTGTTCGCTGCTGACGCCAACGCGGCGATTCCGGATCGGCAGCGCCAGATCCTCGAAGCGTTCTGCGCAATGATCAACGGCATGCGGTTCCGTGCGCCGCGCG
>DASSGI010000279.1:0-5498 GCA_035857655.1 Casimicrobiaceae bacterium
GACGTCGTGTGCCGCGATCGCCGTAAGGATCGCACGGTGTTCCGCCATCGCGGCGATCCACAGAGCCGGCGAATCGTAGTGATGCTCGAGCTGCTTGTACAACGGGCCCGTTCGCTCCTCCCACAACATCTTTACGACAGCGACCAGTGCGCCGTTGCCGGTCGCCTCCGCACTCCGGATGTGAAAGAGCTGATCTCCTGCGAGCGGCTGCGTGTGCGCGTCGAACTCGCGCTGCATCAGCGCGGCAGCGTCTTCGATCGCGGCGATCTGCGTCTTTTTCGCCGACTTCGCCGCGAGCGCCGCACATTCGCTTTCGATCACGTGGCGTGCGCGCAGCAACTCGAAAGGCCCCGCCGCCGCATGCACGGCAGCCGCTTCGGTGTCGGCGCGCGCTGCCGCGGCGCGCTGCACATAGATGCCCGAGCCGATCCGGACTTCGACGAGCCCCTCGACTTCGAGCGCGATCAGGGCTTCGCGGACGGACGGGCGGGAAACGCCGAGCTGCTTTGCGAGATCGCGCTCGGGCGGCAACCGCGACCCGGGCGCATACTCGCCCGAGCGGATGAGACCGCGGATCTGCTCGGCAATCTGGCGATAGAGCCGGCGGGGTTCGATGCTCTGGAACGGCATGGGCTGACAGGCGGCCTGCGCTTCATCCGGCGACGCGCGCCGTGTACGCGGCAAACGGACGCGGAATAGCCGCGAAAGGCGCCGACGTCGAAGGCTAGCCCGGTCGCCCGAACTGGTCAAGTGGTATTACCAATTTTGCCCCCGCCGACGATAGCGCCGGCGCGCTGGAAACCGGTGTTCGCAGCCGGCACGCCGCAATAGATCGCGGCAAGCAGCAGCACTTCCTTCAGCTCCGATTCGGAGAGCTCGGCAGCCAGGCCGGCGCTGACATGCATCTCGAACTCCTCCCAGCGACTCTGCGCGATCAGCATCGCAACCACGAGCAGCCTGCGCGTGCGGTCGTCGAGCACGTTGCGCGTCCACATCTCGCCCCACGCATAGCGGGTGATCAGGTCCTGGAACTCCGCGTTGAACGGAGTGATCTGTTTCAGACGCGCATCGACGTAGCTCGTGCCGAGCACTTCGCGACGGCGCGACAGCCCGACGCTGTAGCGCTCGCGCTCGGTCGCAGGCTGTGCGCCATTCAGAAATTCCAGGACGGCTTGCGCGAACACGCCGGTCGCCTCGGGCAGCGGGATGTGCGCCGACAGGAGCTCGACGCAGTGGGCGCCGGTGATCGCCGCGGCGATCGCCGCTCCCATTTCCTTCGGCGTTGCGACGTCGTGGGTTCCGGTGATCACGAGCGTGGGCGCGCGGATCGACCCGAGGTCTGCCGTGAGGTCCATGTCGCGAATCGCCGCGCAGCAGCCGATGTAGCCGGCCGGATCGACGGCGAGAAACGCCGCCCGCGTGCTCGCGAAGCTCGCGTCCGCACGCGCGAGGTATCGCTGCGTGAACCAGCGTTGCAGCACGGCATCGACGATGGCCTCGATGCCGCCGGCGCGGATCTTCGCGATGCGCTCCGACCATGCCGTTGCCGACATTTTCGCGGAGGTGTTCGACACGATCAGCTTCTCCACGCGATCGCTCGCGTGAATACCGAGCCACATGCCGATCATTCCACCGAGCGAGATGCCGACATAGCTGAAGCGGCGTGCGCCGGCCGCGTCGGCCACGGCGAGCGTGTCGCCCGCCAGATCGGCGATCGTGTATTCGCCTGCGGGCGCCTCCGATGCGCCGTGTCCGCGCCAGTCGAACGAGAGCACTCGAAAGCGCCGCGTCAGCGCCGACATCGCCGGCGCCCACAGCGCGTGCTCGGTACCGAGCGAGCACCCGAGCAGGAGCGGAGGCGATGCGGGGTCGCCGTCGCTGCGCCAATACAGGCGCGCACCATCGCGGATGACAAAGGGCACGATTCGATCCTCCTCCCGCGTCGATTGTCGACGATTTCCACCCAACCTGCTATCGGCGGCGAGCGCGCGCGGCTCCCGCGCGCGAACGGCAGCGTACAATGCGGGCGGTCCGTCACGCCCGCTCGATCGCCTCGCCCACCGCTGTCCGCTCGTCCCGCTCGCCTTTCATGCCGACCACGATCTCCGCGATCCGCGCCACGCCGGTCACCGTACCGCTCGAAGCGCCGATCCGGCACAGCAACGGCGCGCATTGGGGACGGTTCGTGCGGACGATCATCGAGGTCGAGACCGCGGACGGCTACGTCGGCCTGGGCGAGATGGGAGGCGGCGGCGAGGACGCTGCGCGCGCATTCGCTGCGCTCGAGGGATACCTGCGCGGACACGATGTCTTTCGCCTCGAGGCGATGCGCTACGCGATCTGCAATCCGACGGCGAGCCTCTACAACAACCGAACGCAGCTCCACGCGGCGATCGAGTTCGCGTGTCTCGACATCATCGGGCAGAAGCTCGGCGTGCCCGTACACGCGCTGCTGGGCGGCAAGCTGCGCGATCAAGTCCCATTCGCGAGCTACCTGTTCTTCCGTTACAACGACCCCCGATCGGGGCGCGGCGAGGTGCGAACCTCAGGCCAGCTCGTCGCGAATGCGCGCGAGCTGCGCGCGAAGCACGGTTTCCGCGTGCACAAGCTCAAGGGAGGCGTCTATCCGCCGGCCTACGAACTTGCCTGCTACCGCGCGCTCGCTGCGGCGCTGCCCGACGATCGCTACCGCTACGATCCGAACTGTGCGCTGTCGCTTGCCGACGCGATCGATTTCGGCCGCGGCATCGAAGATCTCGCGAACGACTACTACGAAGATCCCGTCTGGGGAATGCCGCAGCTCGCGCGCCTCAAGGAATTCGTTTCGATCCCGACCGCGACGAACACGGTCATCGTCGACTTCGCGCAACTCGCCGCGAACGTCGCGATGCGGGCCGTCGATGTCGTGCTGCTCGACACGACGTTCTGGGGCGGCATTCGGCCCTGCATCAAGGCGGCGGGCGTCTGCGAAACGATGGGGATCGGCGTCGCCGTGCACAGCTCGGGAGAGCTCGGCATCCAGCTCGCCACGATGCTGCATCTGGGCGCCGTGCTGCCCAATGTCGGATACGCTGCCGACGCGCACTACCATCACCTGACCGACGACGTCATCGTCGGAGGGAAGATGCAGTACCGCGACGGCGCAATTGGCGTTCCGGACGGCAGCGGCCTCGGCGTCGCGCTCGACCGCGACAAGCTCGGCCAGTATCACGAGCTCTTCCTGGAGCTCGGGAGCTACCCCTATGATCGCGATCCCGGACGCCCCGGCTGGTACCCGACGGTGCCCAATCGCGATTGGGCCGACCCGGCGGAATCGGTAACGCCCCCGCTGACTCTAAAGGCGGCGGCGAGCGAGGTGAAACGCAAGAGGTTCACATCATGAGCGGACGACTGCAAGGCAAGATCGCGCTGATCACCGCGGCCGGACAGGGAATCGGACACGCGACGGCGCTCGCGATGGCCGCCGAAGGTGCGCATGTCCATGCAACCGACCTCAATCCGAAGCTCCTCGAGAAATACGCGGACGTGACGGGCATTACCACTCACGTCCTCGATGTTCTGGACGACGCTGCGATCGCGACGCTCGCCGGCGAGCTGCCGGCGCTCGACATCCTGTTCAACTGCGCGGGCTACGTCCATCACGGAACGATTCTCGACTGCGCGCCAAAGGACTGGGAGTTCAGCTTCAACCTGAACGTCCGGGCGATGTACGTGACCATCCGGAGCACGTTGCCGAAGATGCTCGCGAAGTGCGAGCAGACAGGCCGGCAGTCGTCGATCGTCAACATGGCCTCGATCGCTTCGAGTGTCAAAGGGTTGCCGAACCGCTTCGTCTATGGCGCGTCGAAGGCGGCCGTCATCGGCCTCACGAAGGCGATCGCCGCCGACTTCGTGACGAAGGGCATCCGTTGCAACGCGATTGGGCCCGGCACCGTGGACACCCCGTCGCTCACCGACCGGATCAACGCGTTTCCGGACCCGGTCGAGGCACGCAAGATGTTCGTCGCGCGCCAGCCGATGGGGCGGCTTGCCAAAGCCGAGGAGATCGCGCCGCTCGTCGTTTTCCTCGCCTCCGACGAAGCCGCTTTCGTCACCGGTAATATGTACTCGTGCGATGGCGGCATGACGATTTGAAAGTCGGAGGAAAGCCGCGGATAACGACCTCGGCTCCGGTTGCCGCTCGCTTTCAATCCTGACGTACTATCGTGTACGCTCCGGTCGAAAGCTCCGCCGCGCCTTTCCATCGGCCGTTCCCCTCGCTTTCTATCCGGCTTTTTCATTTTCCACGACCGACAAAGGGAGACTGAATTGAAGCTCGTACGCTACGGACCGCCGGGCAAGGAGAAGCCGGGCCTCATCGATGCCGACGGGAAGCTGCGCGACCTCTCGCGCAAGGTGAAGGACATCGACGCGACCGCGCTTGCGCCCGCGACGCTCAAGGAGCTCGCGAAGCTCGACACGAAGAAGCTGCCGCTCGTGAAGGGCCGCCCTCGCTTCGGTCCGTGCGTCGCGACGCCGTCGAAGTTCGTTGCGATTGGCCTCAACTACACCGATCACGCGAAGGAGACCGGATCGCCGATCCCCGAGTATCCGATCGTGTTCTTCAAGTCGCAGACCTGCATCGTCGGCGCCTACGACAACGTGATGATCCCCAAGGATTCGACGCAGCTCGACTGGGAAGTCGAGCTCGGGCTCGTCATCGGTCGCACCGCGCGCCACGTGCCGGTCGCCGACGCGCTCAAGTACGTCGCCGGCTACTGCATCGTCAACGACGTCTCCGAGCGCGATTTCCAGCTGAAGAAGAGCGCGAGCCAGTGGAACAAGGGCAAGGGCTGCGACACGTTCGGACCGATGGGCCCGTGGCTCGTCACGACCGAAGAAATTCGCGATCCGCAGAATCTCGACATGTGGCTCGACGTCAACGGCGAGCGCCGGCAAACCGGGAACACGCGAACGATGATCTTCGGCGTCGCGATGTTGGTCGCCGACGTCTCGAAGTACATGACGCTCCTTCCCGGCGACGTGATCACGACCGGCACGCCACCGGGTGTCGGCATGGGGATGAAGCCGCAGACGTGGTTGAATGCCGGCGACGTCATCACGCTCGGTATCAGCGGCCTGGGCGAGCAGAAGCAGAAGGTCGTTCCGTTCAAGGCCGGGCGCTAGAGCCCCAGACGCCGACGCTAGCGATGGGTCCCGATACCGCGAACCGAACCGACGTCCTGTTTCCGGAGATCGATCCCTACGCGACGGGCAGGCTCGCCGTCGATGCGAGACACACGCTGTACTGGGAAACGTGCGGCAAACCCGACGGCGTGCCGCTCGTCTTCCTGCACGGCGGTCCCGGCGGCGCGTCGCTGCCGCATCACCGCCGCTACTACGATCCGTCGTTCTGGCGGATCGTGCTCTTCGACCAGCGTGGCGCAGGGCGCTCGACGCCGCCCGCCGACCTCACGGACAACACCACGCAGCATCTCGTTGCCGACGTCGAACGGCTG
>DASSGI010000280.1:0-3005 GCA_035857655.1 Casimicrobiaceae bacterium
CGAGAGCTGATCCAGCCGGTCGCGCGCTACGGCGATGTGAACGACGGGCACACCGCCGAAGTCACGATCCCGGAATTGCGCCACGAACTGCAGCGCCGGCAACGCAACGGCGACGATCACGCGGATATTGCGTTCGCCGTACTTCGCCCGGAGGAACTCCGCTTCCGCCACGCCGTACTTCTGGACGGACGCCCATTCGTTGTCGAGATATTCGGAATAGATTTCGACGGGATTCCTGAATCCCTCGGGCACGACTTTCCGCAACGTGTCTTCGATGACGATATTCGCGGGCGTCGGACGCTGATTGCTGTGAATGATCAATACGCCGGGCGTGCCGGGTTCTGCCGCGCGCACAGGGAAGGCCAGGATTGTTGCCGCGCAAAGACCCGCCAGCGCGCAAAAGATCGCCCTCGACCTGCCCAGCGCTTCGCGAAGCGCCGCGGCCGGACGTGGCAGTCCGTCGACGGCCTGTACTCGACTCATTCGTTGGAGGGCGTTGAGCGCTTTCTTCGCGAGCGCTGTAGCTCACATTATCGCCGCAAAGCGGCGCCCGAAGAATATGCGAGCGTGTGCAGGATGCCCTCGAGGATTCAGCGGCCGCCTCTCGCCTTGCGCGCGGCGTCCTGATCCGCATCGGCGCGCGCTTCCTTCGGATTGAGCCATCGGAGCGCGCGATCGGGAAACAGCTCGAAATAGATCGTCCCGCCCGCGTACACGAGCACGATGAGGGCGCCGCCGAGGCGCGGTCCGAGAAATCCGAAAAAACCCGTAAGAGGGGCGGAGACGGCAACGACGAGCCAGCGCGCGACGATGAACGCCGCGCGATGCTTGAGCACGCGCTCGTCGTCGTCGCGTGCCAGGAGGTCACGATGCGCCTGCACGCATCCGCTGGCCGAGGCGGCGATCTGCAGGACGAGTCCGGTGACGAACGAGCGATCCGCAAGCGCGGAGGAGACCGACCAGTCGAACTCGGCGAGAAGCATGAACAGCGGGACGCCGAGCGGCAGACAGATCAGCAGCGAGCCGAGCAGCGCGCCGAGGCCGGTCTTTATCCAGTCGAACGGCCCTTCCAGCGGACGGCCGCGCTCGTCGGGCTTTCCCATTCCGGTGACATGGCGGGCGATCAGCAGGACGACCACCGCAAATGCGAGGATCGTGTCGATGTAATAGAGCACCATCAGGTTCGGCGCCAACCAGCCGAGGAAGAGCACGCCGGCAACGGGCACGACGTTGCGTGCGACGATCGAAGCAATCGCCGGCGGAGAGATCGGCACGTTCATCCTGCGATACTGACATGAACGGCTTCGGAGGGCGAAACCGTGGCAACCGGATCGAGGGTCGATGCCGGGTAATCGACAGGGTCATTCTCCATGGGCGTTTCGAGTGCGCTCGCCGGGCACGCCGAAACATACTTGACAAAGTCAACTAATTCTGGCCAGATTCCGGTAACGTCGAAGCGCACTCCTTCTCATGGCGATCATCTCCGCCGCCGTCTCCGGATCCCGCATCGCCGCGGTGCGGCAGTTCAATCGTTTCTACACGAAGCAGATCGGCGTACTGCAGCACGGGCTGCTCGACAGTCCTTTCTCGCTCGCCGAGGCTCGCGTTCTCTTCGAGCTTGCGCATCGGAGCCGGCCGACCGCCACGGAGCTCGGTGCCGACCTCGGACTCGATGCCGGGTATCTTTCGCGAATCCTGCGCGGATTCGAGCGGAAGGGGCTCGTCCGCAAGGCTCGATCCGCCGAGGATGGCCGCGAACGCTTTCTCACGCTCACCGATGCAGGTCGCAAGGCGTTCGCTCGCCTCGACGCGCGGTCCGCCGATGCGGTGCGAACGCTCCTCGGCAGGTGCACGGCGCCTGACCAGAAGCGCATCGTCGGAGCGATGACGACGATCGAGAATCTGCTGGAGCCGCAGCAGGCTTCCCAGGGCACCGTCGCGCTCCGCGAGCTTCGGCCGGGCGATCTCGGCTGGATCGTTCATCGCCATGGAGCGCTGTATGCGCAGGAATACGGCTACGATGCGACGTTCGAAGCGCTCGTCGCCGAGATCGCCGCGCACTTCGTCCGCGAGTTCGACGCGGAGCGCGAGCGTGGGTGGGTCGCCGAGATCGACGGCCAGATCGTCGGGTCGGTGCTGCTCGTCAAGAAATCCGCGCGCGTGGCGAAGCTGCGCCTGCTGCTCGTCGAGCCGCAGGCGCGCGGGCAGGGAATCGGCCGCAAGCTCGTCGCCGCGTGCATCGCGTTCGCGAGGGCTGCCGGGTATCGGAAGATCACGTTGTGGACGCAGTCGACGCTCGTCGCCGCGCGGCGCGTCTACGAGCAGGCAGGATTCCGGCTGACGCACGAGGAGCCGCACAAGAGCTTCGGCCACGATCTTGTCGCGCAGACATGGGAGCTCGCGCTTTAGGGCCTGTTAACGCTAACAGGCTCTGGTCTTCGACAGGGAATCGCGCGCCGCGCCGACTAGGCATCCCCAGGGAAGGTACGAATGCAGAATTCACCGCTCAGAATCGGCATCGCCGGAATCGGCCGCATGGGCCGTCATCACGCAACGAACCTCGCGCAGCGCGTGCAGGGCGTGGAGCTCGTCGCCGGCTGCAGCCCGCTCACCGATGAGCTCGCGTGGGCGCGCGATACGCTCGGCGTCGCGCACGGCTACACCGAATACGCGCAACTGCTCGCGCATCCGGGACTCGACGCCGTGTTTCTCGTGACGCCGACGACGCTGCATGCCGACCAGATCATCGCGGCGCTCGAAGCCGGGCTCCACGTGTTTTCCGAAAAACCGCTCGCGCTCGGCCTGGACGATTGCCTGCGGGTTGAGAAGGAGGCCGCACGGCACCCGAAGCTCACCGCGATGATCGGCTACGTTCGGCGCTTTGACCCGAGCTATCGCGATGCCGCTGACAAGATTCGCGCCGGAGCGATCGGCCGGCCATTCCTTGCGCGATCGCAGACGACCGACAAGAATGATCCCAGCGGCTTCTTCGTCCGGTTCGCACC
>DASSGI010000281.1:0-10717 GCA_035857655.1 Casimicrobiaceae bacterium
AAAATAGGGTCAGAGACGACTTTCCGACAGACCGTCTGCCCTTCGGGAGCGTGCGAAAAAATCGTCTCTGACCCTATTTTCACGGACGCAGACAGCGCGCACATGGCGCTCGCGCTCGCGCTCGCCGAGCGGGGCCTCTACACGACGACGCCGAATCCTCGCGTCGGCTGCGTCATCGTCGCCGAAGGAAGCGTGATCGGCGAAGGATGGCACGAGCGCGCGGGTTCACCGCATGCCGAAGCGAACGCGCTTGCCGATGCCGCTGCGCGCGGCCGCAGCGTGCGCGGCGCGACGATGTACGTGACGCTCGAGCCTTGCAATCACGTCGGGCGCACGCCGCCCTGCACGGACGGCGTCATCGCCGCGGGGATTCGACGCGTCGTCGCGGCGATGGCCGATCCCAATCCTGTTGCGGCGGCGGGTGCCGGACGCCTGCGCGCGGCCGGCATCACCGTCGACGTGGGTCTCCTTGGCGATCAGGCGCGCGAGCTGAACATCGGCTTCGTGTCGCGAATGACGCGCGGCCGCCCGTGGGTCCGGATGAAGGTGGCGGCGAGCCTCGACGGCAGAACGGCGCTTTCCACGGGCGAGTCGAAATGGATCACCGGTGAGACGGCGCGCGCCGACGGTCACCGCTGGCGCGCACGTGCGTGCGCGATCCTTACCGGCCACGGCACCGTCCATCATGACGACCCCCAGCTTACCGTACGTGCGATCGCGACGTCGCGTCAGCCGCGCCGCATCGTCATCGATCGCCATGCGGAGACGCCGCCGACTGCGCGCGTCCTCGCCGACGACAACGTGCTGATGGTGACCGCCGGCAAGCGCAATCCGTCGTGGTCGCCCGGCGTGCCGCATCTCGCGCTTCCCGACGTCGATGGCCGCATCGACCTCGGCGCGCTGATGGCCGCTCTCGGCGAGCGCGGGATCAACGAGCTGCACGTCGAGGCGGGCGCGCGTCTCAATGGCGCGTTGCTCGATGCGGGACTGGTCGACGAGCTGCTGCTCTACGTCGCGCCGTCGATCATCGGCGATCCGGCGCACGGGATCGCCGAGTTTCGCTCGGGTCTCGCGAACCTTTCCGACCGGATCGAGCTTGGCGTGCGCGAGGTGGCACACGTCGGAACCGATCTTCGCATCATCGCGCGTTTGACGAAGCGGGCGCGCTGATGTTCACCGGCATCGTCGAATCGATCGGACGCATCGCCAACGTCGAGGCGCGCGGCGACGGCTTTCGAATCGCCGTCGACATCGGCGTTCGCGAGATCTCCGACGTCGAGGTGGGCGAGAGCATCGCGATCAACGGCTGCTGCCTCACCGTCGTCGCGATCAACGGGTCGACGCTCGACTTCGACGTCTCGGCCGAGACGGCGCGCTGCACGACGGGGCTCGATTGCATCGGCGACGTGAACCTCGAGCGTGCGATCCGCGCGGGCGACCGCCTGGGCGGGCACCTTGTCGCCGGGCACGTCGACGGCGTGGGCGCGGTGACGCGCTTCGCGCGCCCCCCCGGCGATACCGCCGGCAATCACACGCTCGAGATCGACGCTCCGGTCGAGCTCGCGCGCTTCATCGCGCCGAAGGGATCGATTGCCGTGCAAGGCGTCAGCCTCACCGTGAACCGCGTCGAGGGTTCGCGCTTCGACGTCAACCTGATTCCGCACACGCTCGCGGTCACGACCCTGGCAGCGCTCGCGCCGGGTGCACGCGTCAATCTGGAAGTCGACCAGGTTGCGCGGTATGTCGAGCGTCTTCGGGCATCGAGAGACGCACCGCCGTCGAGCTCGTAATCCCGTGCGGCTCGCCCCTGCCAGCGTATCGCTTTATCGCGACAGCGGGCCGAGGATGTCCCTGTCATTGAGCGGCTGCACGGGCCGCGCGTTCGTCGGATAGACCCTTCCAAACTTTGCGATCTGGTCGGCCGAGATCTTCACGGGAGTCTTCAGCACGTACCAGGAAACGCCTTCGGTGCACGGAGGCGTCGTCAGCGATCCCTTGAACGCGTAGTACTCCTTGTTCTGCGGAAGCAAGCCGAACGCGTTGATCTGGACGCCGGGGACTTCGCTCTCCTTTTCCTTCGTCTGCGGCAGGTTGCTCCAGAGCGTCTTGATCAGCGCATTCTCGTTCCCCTGGTCGAGAAGCACGGCGATGATGGCCAGCTTGCCGTCCTTGTCCTTGTGCACCAGCTGAACCTCCATTTCCTGCCCCTTGCCGCTGATCTTGTGCTCGCTCGGCTTGTGGAAGTGAAACTCCACCAGCTCGTAGCGCTTGCCTTCGATGCTCACCCAGCTGTCGGACGTGCTGTTCACCTGGATCGTGTGGCCGTCGTCGATGATCTTGAGCGTTGAGGGCTTGTAGTTGAACAGCAGCGGCGGCAGGTCGCCTTTGCGCGCATGCGCGTCGGGGATGTCGATCGGCGATTGCAGCTGCCCCGTGCCGCACGTCGCGAAGCTCTTCTCGAGCTTGCCCCATTTCGCCGGATTGTTGGCGCCCGTGTAACTCCAATTCTTGTCCTTCTCGGCCGCGGCGCACCACGGAGCAGCGACGACCAGCGCGGATGCCAAACCGGTAGCGGCGATTGCATCGATGAATCGCTTCATCCTCAAATCCTCCTAGTGTGGCCGGTGCTCTCGGATTCGTGTGCGCGGGATGCCCGCCACAACCGTATCTTAGAGGGGCATCGCGAAGTGCGAAAGAAGTCCCCGAAGCGGGAAAGTTCTACACGCTCACTCCACCGCCCTTTCCTGGGGCACGTGCCCCGACACTTCGGTTCCGGCCGCCTGCGGTAACCGGCGATGAAAGAGCACGCACAGCGTGGCGATCGCCGCGACGGCAATGAATGCGGGCGGAAAATCCGCGGCGACGATCGACGTATGACCTTGCGCGACGCTCGAGAGTTCGAGCGCATACGCGCCCACCGCGATACCGAGGCTTTGCGCGAGCCGCTGCGCCATGCTGGCGATGCTCGTCGCCTGGCTCAGGTTCTCGCGCGTCGCGTCGGCGAAGGAGAGCGCTTGCAACGCGGTGAACTGCAGCGAGCGCAGGCAGCCGGAGAGCAGAAGGATCAGCACGATGACGACATGGGGCGTCGCGGCGGTGAACAGCGCGCATGCGGCGACGCTCGCTGCCGCGAAAAGCGCGTTGACGGACAGGACTGCGCGAAAGCCCCATTGGCGGAGGATCTTCACGGTCAGCGTCTTCATGAACATCGCGCCTGCCGCGGTCGCGCAGGTGAGCACGCCGGACTGCAGAGGGTTGAGTCCGAATCCGAGCTGCAGCAGCAGCGGCAGCAGGAACGGCGTCGCCCCCACGCCGATGCGGAAGATCGAACCTACAGCGACGCCGTTGAAGAACGTCGGTATCCGGAACATACGCAGGTCGAGCGAGGGATGCGGCGTGTGCCGCGCATGGATCACGTAGCCGAAGAGGATCAGCGCGCCGGCCACGACAGCAGCGCCGGTGAAGAAGGTTGGCATCAGATGCCCGCCGAGCGAGGAGAGGCCCAGCATCAGCACCGAGAGCCCGACGCCGCACAATGCGAAGCCGCGCCAATCGAACGGGGGCACCTTCTCTTCGATGATGTTCGGAATGTGCCGCTGGACGAGCACGATGCCGAGCACGCCGATCGGAACGTTGATGAGGAAGATCCAGCGCCAGTGGAAATACACCGTGATCGCACCGCCGAGCGCGGGCCCGATCACCGGTCCCATCAGCGCCGGGATCGTCAGGTAATTGAGCGCCGCCACGTATTCGCTCTTCGGAACCGCGCGCATCAGCACGAGCCGGCCCACCGGCACCATCATCGCTCCGCCCATTCCCTGGATGAAGCGCGCGATGATGAATGCAGGCAGGCTGTTCGATATCGCGCAAAGCACCGATCCGCCCACGAACACGACGATTGCAACGCTGAAGACGGTGCGTGAACCATAGCGGTCGGCGACCCAGCCGCTGATCGGAATGAAGACCGCGAGGCTCACGAGATACGAGGTGAGCGCGAGCTTGAGCGCGAGCGGGTTCTCGCCGATGTCCGCAGCGATCGCCGGCAGCGACGTCGTGATCACCGTCGAGTCCATGTTCTCCATGAACAGCGCGCACGCGACGATGAGGGGGATGAGGACTGCGCTGCGCACGGGGTCCGGACAGGACGGGGCAGGCCGGCTTGCAAAAGCGAACGCCGGGGCCCCTCGGGGATGGTAGTGGAAAAACGCCGCAAAACCTATGCCTTGACATTTACTGCCTAGACAAACTATATTGCTGTCATGGCAATGAATTCAGCTGAATTGGTGGCTGCCCGGCCGTCGTCGCGATCGGCGCGCCCGGGGGATCCCGAGTTCTATCGGGGGGACGACTATCGAATCAATGAAAGCATCGGCTATCTCCTGAAGCGCCTGAGGAGTCAGATGGATCGCGCGATCGACTCGGAGATGGCCGAGTACGACTTGACGGGCGTCCAGTGGGGGCCGCTGCTGCTCATGCACTTCGGATTCGGCACCACCGCGGCGGCGCTCGCGCGAGCCGCTTGCGTCGACACGGGAGCGATGACGCGAATGCTCGATCGGCTCGAAGCGAAGGAGCTGGTCCGCAGGGCGCGTTGCCCGAAGGATCGCCGCGTCGTTCGCCTCGAGCTGACCGATGAGGGCCAGCGGCTGTGCCGGGAAATTCCGTACAACCTGTCGCGCGTGCTCAACTCGCTGCTGCGCGGCTTCACTGCAGAGGAAGTGGAGACGTTCAAGGGCCTCGCCCGCAGGATGCTCGCGAACGCCGAAGCGCGCTGATCCTGAAACGTTTTTCCTCGCTCGACATGCTCGAGAACCCGAGCGCGTTCTGCGCGTTGCCGCGAATCGGATCGACCTTCGCCGTCGCCGTCGGGGTTGCCGCATGCGCGAGCCTCGACCACACGCCGCTCGCCACACCGCAAATCGACGCATCGAGCCTTGGCGCGAAGGCGGTTGCGGTCGATTGGCCGACCGAGGAATGGTGGCGCCGCTATGAGGACCCGCAGCTCGACGCGCTGATCGCCGACGGCGTGAAGGGCTCGCCAACGCTCGCTGCCGCTCGGGCGCGGATCGCGCGCGCGCGGGCCGCCGCCGGCGTCGCGCGCGCGCCGCTGCTGCCCGAAGTCTCCGGCAACGCCAATTCGCTCTATCAGAGGTACTCGGAGAATTACATCTTTCCGCCGCCGCTCGGCGGCAGCTGGAACAGCGACAACCGGCTCACGCTCGACTTCAGCTACGAGTTCGATTTCTGGAACAAGAACCGCTCTGCGCTCGAAGCGGCATTGTCGCAAGCGCAGGCCGCGGCGGCCGACGAACAGGCCGCGCGGCTGGTGCTGACCACGAACATCGCACGCGCGTACGTCAATTTGCAGCGTCTTTTCGCGCAACGCGACGTGTCGCTCGCCGCGATCACGCAGCGCGAGGAGGTCGTGCGGCTCACTGCGCAGCGCTTCGAAGCCGGGCTCGACACGAAGGTCGAAGCGAAGCAGGCCGATGCGGCGCTCGGCACCGTGCGCACGGAGCTCGCGCAGTACGACGACGCGATCAATGTCGCGCGGATCCAGATCGCGGCGCTCGTCGGCGCCGGGCCGCAGCGCGGCGACGGACTCGTCGCCGTCAAGGGAGCGCACGTACCGGCGGCCGCGTTGCCGTCGGTCGTTCCGCTCGACCTCGTCGGCCGCCGACCCGAGGTCGTCGCGTCGCGCTGGCGCGTCGAAGCGGCGCAGCACGACATCGACGTCGCACGTGCCGAGTTCTACCCCAACGTGAACATCGTGGCTTTCATAGGACTCTCGTCGATCGGCTTTTCGAACCTCCTGGCCGCCGGCAGCTCGATCGCCGGCGTGGGTCCGGCGATCCATCTGCCGATCTTCGAAGGCGGCAGGCTCAACGCCAACCTGCGCGGCCGCGAAGCGGACTCGGCACTCGCGGTGAGCGCGTACAACGAGGCGCTGATCGATGCCGTCCGCGATGTCGCCGAGGCGCTCGCGTCGATCAATGGTCTCGCGCGTACGAGCGTCGAGCAGGCCCGCGCCCGCGAAGCGACCACCGATGCGTACAACCTCGCCGTGGTCCGCTACAGGGCGGGGCTCGGCAACTACCTCACCGTCCTCACCGCTCAGACGCAGCAGCTCGTCCAGGACCGGCTCGATGCGGATTTGCAGGCGCGCGCGTTCGAGCTCGACGTGAATCTCGCGCGCGCGCTGGGCGGCGGCTACGTCGAGGCGTCGAACGTCAGCTTGTCCGCTGCGCCGGCTGTCGCCGCGGTGCGGTAGAGCGATGCGGTCCACGTTTGCGAAGGAAGCATGATGGCAACACCCCAGTCCGAAACCATGCCTAGAAACGGCAAGCGCCAGCGCCTGTTGCTGATCGCGGGCACGGTTTTCGTCGTCGCCGGGGTTTCGTACGGCGCGTACTGGGCGAAATACCTGCGCAACTTCGAGCGCACCGACGACGCGTATGTGCAGGGGAACCTCGTGCAGATCACGCCGCAGGTCGCCGGGACTGTCGTCGCGGTGAATGCCGACGACACCGACTTCGTCAAGGCGGGCCAGGCGCTCGTCACGCTCGATCACGCCGACGCGAAAGTGGCGCTCGAGCAGGCGCAAGCCGCGCTCGCGCAGACGGTGCGCGAAGTCCGCAGCCTCTACGTCACGAATACCACGTGGGCAGCGAACATCGCGCAGCGCGAAGCCGATGTCACCCGGGTGAATGCCGATCTCGCGCGCGCGCAGGACGATCTCGCTCGTCGCCAGTCGCTGGCGAATTCGGGTGCGGTGAGCGGCGAGGAGATGAATCACGCGCAAACGGCTGTCAGCAACGCGCGCGCCGCGGTCGCCGCCGCGCAGGCCGCTCTCACCGCGGCGCGTCAGCAGCTCGCGACCAATCAATCGCTGACCGAAGGTACGTCGATCGAAAAGCATCCGAATGTCGAGCGTGCCGCCGCCAAGGTGCGCGAAGCGTATCTCGCGTACGCGCGAACCGAATTGCCGTCGCCGGTGTCGGGGTACGTCGCGAAGCGCACGGTGCAGCTCGGCCAGCGCGTCGCTGCGGGTACGCCGCTGATGTCGATCGTCCCGCTCGACGAAGTGTGGGTCGATGCGAATTTCAAGGAAGTCCAGCTGCGCAAGATGCGCATCGGCCAGCCGGTCAAGCTGACCGCCGACGCATATGGAAGCGCGGTGCATTACGACGGCAGGATCGTCGGGCTCGGCGTGGGAACGGGCGGCGCGTTCGCGCTGCTTCCGGCGCAGAACGCGACGGGCAACTGGATCAAGGTCGTCCAGCGGGTGCCGGTGCGCATCGCGCTCGACCCGAAGGAGCTCGCCGAGCATCCGTTGCGCGTCGGGCTCTCGATGGAGGTCGACGTCGATGTCGCCGACACGAGCGGCGCGAGCCTCGCCGATGCGCCGCGAGGAAGCGCCGCATACACGACGAACGCGTTCAAGCACGACGCCGAGGAAGCCGACGCGCTCGTCAAGAAGACGATCGCCGAGAATCTCGGGCGGTCCGCTTCCGGCATGGGAAGCGCCCCTGTTGCGTTGGCGGAGCGCACGTCGGCAGGCGGAGGGGGAACCGCGCACGAGCGCGTGCGCTCCGCGACGGCGCGACCCGGTCGCACGCCGTTCTAGAGCAGCGGCGCAGCCTCCTCCGCAAACCTTCGGCGTCAACGCCGCCGCTACTGCATGTCCACGAACGTCGCCGCTGCGGGCTCCTCTGCATTGTCGAGCGCGCCGGCGCGAAGCGAGAGCCCGCCGCCAGCGGCGCCCGTCGAGCATCCGCCGCTCACCGGGGCGACGCTCGTCGCCGGCACGATCGCGCTCGCGACCGCGACGTTCATGGTGGTGCTCGACACGTCGATCGCGAACGTGTCGATTCCGGCGATCTCGGGCGATCTCGCAGTGAGCACGTCGCAGGGCACGTGGGTCATCACGTCGTTCGCCGTCGCCAACGCGATCGCCGTTCCGCTGACCGGGTGGCTCACTCAGCGCTTCGGGGGGGTACGTCTGTTCATCGTTTCGACGCTGATGTTCGTTCTCGCGTCGTTGCTGTGCGGGCTCGCGCCCAACATCGAGTCGCTGATCGCGTTTCGCGTTCTGCAGGGCCTCGTCGCCGGCCCGCTGATCCCGCTGTCGCAGACGCTGCTGCTCGCCAGCTACCCGCGCGCGAAGTCGGGCACGGCGCTCGCGATGTGGTCGATGACGACGCTCGTCGCGCCGGTTGCAGGTCCGCTGCTCGGCGGCTGGATCTCCGACAACATGTCCTGGCCGTGGATCTTCTTCATCAACGTTCCCGTCGGGATCCTCGCCGCGTACGTGACGTGGGTCATCTATCGCGACCGCGAGAGCCCGAGGAAGAAGCTGCCGATCGATCGGATCGGCCTCGCGCTGCTCGTCGTCTGGATCGGCGCATTGCAGATCATGCTCGACAAGGGGAAGGAGCTCGACTGGTTCGCGAGCAACCAGATCGTCACGCTCGCGATCGTCGCGGTCGTCGGCTTCGTCTTTTTCGTGATCTGGGAGCTGACCGACGAGCATCCCGTCGTCGACCTCCGTCTTTTCGCCGGCCGCAACTTCGCGATGGGGACGGCAGCGATGTCGATCGCCTATTGCCTGTTCTTCGGCAGCGTCGTGCTGCTGCCGCTCTGGCTGCAGACGCAGATGAGCTATACAGCGACCGAGGCCGGCTACGTGCTCGCGCCGGTCGGCTTCCTCGCGATACTTCTCTCGCCGGTGGTCGGCCGCTCGGTGGGGAGCGTCGACCCGCGCAAGATCGCGACAGTGTCCTTCCTGTTGTTTTCGCTGATCAGCTACCTGCGCTCGCAGTTCAACACCCAGGTCGATATCGAGACGCTGATGATCCCGACGATCATCCAGGGCGGGTCGGTCGCCTGCTTCTTCATTCCGCTCGTGTCGATCACGTTGTCGGGGTTGCCGCCGCAGCGAATCGCCAGCGCGTCGGGACTCACGAACTTCGTGCGCATCACTGCCGGCGCGATCGGGACGTCAGTTTCCACGACGCTGTGGGAGAACCGCGCGACGATGCACCATGCGCGCCTCACCGAGGCGATCAATCACGGCAACGCCGCGGCGTCGCAGGCGCTCTCCCGTCTGCAAGGCTCCGGATTCGATTCCGCGCAGAGCCTCGCGATGCTCGACCGGATGATCAACGCGCAGGCGTACGTGCTATCGGCCGACGATATCTTCTATGCGTCGGCGATCATCTTCTTGTTGCTGATCCCGCTGCTCTGGTTCACGCGCCCGCCGCGCGGCGGCGCGGACTCCGAGGAGGCGGTTGGCGCGCACTGATTAAATCAGCTGCCGGTCGAGCGCCTCGATGTTCGGCGCCAGGGCCCCGGGCGTCAACTCTTCGGGGCGGGGTGAATGTTGTCAACCCAGTGGACCTCCTCAGGCTTCTCGACTACGGGAATCTCGAGATTCACGACGACTGGCTCCTGGCCGCTGCGCACCAGCACGCAGGACAGAGGCTCGTCGTCGTTCGCGTTGATCTCCTGGTGGGGAACGTACGGCGGCACGTAGATGAAATCGCCGGGACCGGCTTCCGCCATGAACTCGAGCTTGTCGCCCCAGCGCATCCGCGCGCGGCCGCTGACGACGTAGATCACGCTCTCGACGGGTCCGTGGTGATGGGCGCCGGTCTTCGCCTTCGGATGAATGACGACGGTGCCCGCCCAAAGCTTCTCCGCACCGGCGCGGGCAAGGGTGATCGCTGCGGCGCGGTTCATTCCCGGCGTCTGCGGCGTGTTCGTGTCGAGCTCGCCGGCGCGCACGACGCGAACGCCGTGATATTTCCAGTGCGGGTCGGTGTCCATGGGGCGAATCTGTAAGACGGCGCAAATCAGACAAAGGCTATTCGCGGTTCAAGAGTCGCCACGAGACGCGGTGCCTGAGGTTGGCACCCGCCGCGAGCTTGACGCCGAAGCTGAGCACTTGACCTTTCATCGTTGTGACTTGAACGCGTACGTCGCCGCTCGATGTGCTACTGGCTACTCCTGGCTGACCTTGGACGAGGGCCACACCGGCGATTCCCCCAATGTCGACAATGCTGGGTACAACACTGCCACCGGCGGACTCAAGTACGGAATTCCCGGTAAGGAGGTCACGGGCAAACAGGCTCGACGTGAATGTGGCTTGGCAGGGGTCGTCGGATGGTCTTGAAAACGCGAACACCACGGTTTGCACGTCGGCGAAGACGTCGGTCCCGATCTTTTCCCTCGGATCGCTCGCATCCTGATACCAACCTCGACCTGTCGCCGTGCCGGAGAAACCGGCAGCTGTTGTTCCGTTCACCGAATTGAGATCGGCTCGGGAGTACGGCGTCGAAGGCGCAGCCTCGGCTGCCGTCCGAGTGCCGTCCCTTATCACGTATAGCGTATTTGTAACCGAAGTGTCGCCAAGATCCGACTGATCGAGCAATTTGCCGGTACCAACGAAAATGTAGCGATCGACGTTGTTGCTTTGGTTGATCTCGATGCGAACACCGGTCGTTATGGGCTGCGCCTTCCCGCTCGGATCGGTAAGCTTCGCGATCTTTTCGACTTTCCATTTCGACTCATCGGGATCAGAAAGGTCGAAACGCCACACGTTGCCATTGAGATCGCCGCCGTAAGCTTGAAGCACGTACGGGTCCTTGCGGCTTGCCGTGAAGGCACGAATGGTCGACAGACCGCTCGGGTTCGCGTCGCTACCTTCGCCCGTCGA
>DASSGI010000282.1:0-7451 GCA_035857655.1 Casimicrobiaceae bacterium
AGCTCGTGCCCCGGCAGAGCGCGCACGGCTCAGGTTGAAGACTGGCGCGTCGCTCACCGCTACGACGCGCACCGTGGGGAAATGGGCCGGCGACCCAGTCCTTCGTTCGGTCGGGGCAGTCGTAGTCGACAACGACGACGACGACGACCTCCGTTTCCTTCTGCACTACGAAAGTTGGCAGCGCCTGCCTGAGGTACTGGAGCCGTCCCTTGCATGGAGTGACGATGCAAAATCGCGGCGGCGCCACGCCGGTGGCGATGGTGCCCGCGTCACTGCGCTCATCGAGCCGTTCGCTCACGTCCGCCGGCCGTAGAACGGATACTGCGGATCGTTGTAGCCGGGTGTCGACGGGTGACCGGGCTTCACCAGCGAGTCGACGAACGCTTCGTCGTCGTCGCTCCACGACGTACCGATCGCGCCGACGTAGTCCTGCCATTGCTCGAGCGTGCGCGGACCGCCGATCACCGAGGTGACGATCGTGTTCGCCCACATCCATGCGAGCGCGAATTGCAGCGGCGTGCGGCCGGTCTTCTCGGCGTGTGCTCTGAGCTTCTCCGCAATCGCAAACGATTCGGCGCGAAATTCGGTCTCCAGGATGCGCTTGTCGTTGGTCGACGCGCGCGATCCTTCGGGGATCGCGCCGGCCGCGTATTTGCCGGTGAGGACGCCGCGCGCGACCGGCGAGTACGGCGCCACGCCGATGCCGTAGTGATCGCACGCGGGAAGAATCTCGACCTCCGGTCCGCGATTGAGCAGGTTGTAGTACGGCTGGCAAACGACCGGCAGCGCAACGCCCTGCGCTTCGCACTCGGAGACGACTTCGGCGATCCGCCATCCGCGATAGTTCGAGATTCCGAAGTAGCGGATCTTGCCGCTCCTGATCAGGTCGCCGACCGCGCCGACGGTCTCGGCGAGCGGGGTTTCCGGATCGTCCTTGTGCAGGTAGTAGATGTCGATGTAATCGGTGCCGAGGCGCGCGAGACTGTCGTCGCAGGCGATGTGGATCCAGCGCCGCGACAGACCGCCGTCGATAGGTTTTTCCGTCATCACGTTGCCGACCTTCGTCGCGAGAATCCACCGGCGCCGGTGCGGCTTGATCGCGGCACCGACGATCTCCTCGGAGGCGCCCTTCTTGTAGACGTCGGCGGTGTCGATGAAATTGACGCCCGCGTCGAACGCGGCGTCGATGATCTTGCGCGAGACGGCGGCGTCGGTGCGATCGCCGAACATCATCGTGCCGAGACAAAGCGGCGAAACCATCAGGCCGCTCGCTCCGAGCCGCCGGTATTCGATCGTCATTCGAGTCGCTCCCGTTGGAGAAGCGGTCGACTATGCAGCATCGAAGCTTCCGGCGCAATCTCGCGTCGCATCGGCAGGCTATAATTCCCGGCAGTTTGCGCCCCGGCCGGGGGCGCGCCCGCGCTCGCAATCCTTCCCCGAATGCACGTCCTTTTCGAGGATGACGGCCAGTTGAAGGCCGGGACGGTCCTCGCCGACAACGACGTATCGCTGCAGGTCGAAGCCGCGTCAGGCAAGCGCCTGAAGGTCAAGGCCGCCGCCGTGCTGCTTCGCTTCGCCAATCCGGCGCCGGCGGCGCTCCTTGCCGATGCGCAGCGAGTCGCCGCGGAGCTCGATCCGAATTTCCTCTGGGAGGTGTGCCCCGACGAGGAGTTCGGATTCGGTGAGCTCGCCGAAGACTACTTCGGGCGCACGCCGGCCGCCGGCGAAGCCGCCGCGGTCGCCGTCGCGCTTGCGGCCGCGCCGATGTACTTCTACAAGCGCGGCAAGGGACGCTATCGGAAGGCTCCGCCCGAGGCGCTCAAGGCCGCGCTCGCGTCGGTCGATCGCAAGAAGCGCGAGAGCGAGCAGCTCGCGCTCTGGCGCGACGAGCTTCTCGCGCATCGGCTTCCCGACGCGCTGCGCGCCCGGCTGTCGATGCTTCTGTACAAGCCCGACAGGGGCGCGCTCGAATGGAAAGCGCTCGCCGCCGCGTGCGACATCGCGCGCTCGACGCCGCTTGCGCTGCTTGCGCAGTGCGGCGCGATTCCTTCATCGCACGACTATCACTTCAACGCGTTTCTCGCGCAGGCATTCCCGAATGGAACGGGATTCGGCGCTTACGGCGAGCTGGCCGACGTCCCCGAGCTTCCGATCGCGCAAGCGCCGGCGTTCTCGATCGACGACGCATCGACGACCGAGATCGACGACGCCTTCTCGGTTCGAACGCTCGCGAACGGCAACCTCGAAGTCGGCATCCATATCGCCGCGCCGGCGCTCGTCATTCCGCGTGGATCGCCGCTCGATGCGATCGCGCGCACGCGGCTGTCCACCGTTTACATGCCCGGACGCAAGATAACGATGCTGCCCGAGGCGGTCGTCGCCGCGTTCACGCTGGCCGAGGGCCGCCTCGTTCCATCGCTGTCGCTCTATGCGGAAACGACGCCGGACGGCGCGCTCGTCCGGCACGCGACACGCGTCGAACGCGTGTCCATTGCTGCGAACCTGCGTCTCGACGCGATCGGCGACACGTTCGCGAACGACGCCTCTCCGAGCGAGCCGCCATGGACCGAGGAGCTTCGTGCGTTGTGGCGATTCGCGCGGTGGCTTGCGAGCGAGCGCGGCAAGTCCGATGCCCCGCGCGTCGATTACAGCTTCTACGTCGACTGGGACGCGCCTTCGGCAACGGGCGACAGCGGGCGCGTGCGCATCGTGCCACGCCCCCGCGCGAGTCCGCTCGACAAGCTCGTCTCCGAGCTGATGATTTTCGTCAACAGCCGATGGGGAAGGCTCCTTGCCGACGCGCGGGTCGCGGGACTCTACCGGACGCAGTCGAACGGCAAGGTCAAGATGAGCACGCGCCCCGGAGAGCACCAAGGCCTCGGGCTCGCTCATTACCTCTGGGCGAGCTCGCCGCTGCGCCGCTACTGCGATCTTCTCAATCAACGGCAACTCCTTGCGGTGATCTCCGGCACGAAGCCGCCGTACGCGGAAAACGACGCGGAGCTCTTCGCGGCGCTTGCCGATTTCGAGGCCACCTATTCGGCGTATGCGGAATTCCAGGGGCGGATGGAGCATTACTGGTGCCTGCGCTCGCTGCTGCAGGAAGGCGTGGCCGAGACGCCGGGCACCGTCATTCGCGAAAACCTCGTGCGCTTCGACCGCCTGCCGCTGATCGTCCGTCTCCCCGGGATGCCCACACTCGCGCCGGACACCGGGGTTCGGATCGCGGTCGGGCGTATCGACCTCATCGAAGCAACGTTCGAGTCGCGCTATCTCGGGAAGATCGACGCCGACTCGGTCGTTTGATGACTGCCGGGCGGCGCTCCGGCACGGTCGATTCGCCGGAGCAATCGTCGACATCGCGGATCCAGTCGCAGGATTCCCACACCGCCCGGGCCGAAGGGCGTCCCGCCTGTCGCCTGTGCGCCCCCAATCCCGGCGAGCTGGGATAGACTGCCCCTGCCGCATTACCGCAAAGCGACTTTGCCGAGCCGAACCGCCACGTCGAGCACGTTCCTGCCTGAGCCGCCGGTTGCCAGGAAAACGGCGCAGGGGCGACGCACTCCGGCATCCGGAAGCAGCGCCCACAAGCGCCACAAGGTGGCGCCGGAGGCGACACCCGCGCAGCGTTCGCCGGTGTTGCTCTTCCCGCAGCTCAACGCAGATCCGAACCGGCTGCTCGCCTATACGCTGGGCGCTTCGATCCTGCTGCACGCCGTGCTGCTCGCGATCCGGTTCCATCCGTTCGACTTCTCGAAGCACCAGGACAACGCACCGGCGCTCGAAGTCGCGCTCGTCAACGCGAAGTCGCAGTCGAAGCCGACCAAGGCGGACATCCTGGCGCAGGCGAATCTCGACGGCGGCGGAAACACCGATGCGCAGCGCAAGGCGAGGACCCCGCTGCCCGCGCTGCAGAAAGCCGGTGTCTCCGGCGAAGTCGCCGTCGCTACGCAGCGGATCGAGGCGCTTGAGATCGAGGCGAAGGAGCTGATGACGCGGATCAACAGCGTGTCGACGCCGCAGGCCGTACCGAAACCCGTCGAAGCGCCGCCGGAGCCCGTCGTCCAGCTCACGATGAGCGAGCTCGCACAGCGAACTCTCGAAGCGATGCGGATGGAAGCGCGCATCGCGAAGGACATCGAAACCTATCAGCAGCGCCCGAAACGGCGCTTCCTCGGCGCGCGCGCCGAGGAGTATCGCTTCGCCCGATATCTCGAAGACTGGCGCGCGAAGGTCGAGCGCATCGGCAACCTGAACTATCCCGAAGCGGCGCGGGAGCTCAAGCTCTACGGGAGCCTTCTGATCACGGTGTCGATCCGCAGCGACGGCAGCGTCGAGAGCGTCGAGATCAACCGCTCGTCGGGCCAGAAGATTCTCGACGCCGCGGCGGTCAGGATCGTCCAGATGTCGGCGCCCTTCGCCGCGTTTCCTCCGGACATCAAGCGCGACACCGACGTCCTCGCAATCACCCGCACCTGGACGTTCACGAAGGGCGACGAGCTGCGCAGTGACTGACACGAAGTCGCGATGAGCGCCTCGGCGGCGCCTCGCGGTCCGCTCGCGTGGGTGGGCCGTGCGTTCCTCCTCGTCGTCGCGGCGCTCCTCGCCGTTGCGCTCGCCTGGCTGCTCTGGATCGTCGCGCACATCGGGTGGTATCGCTACTACCCGCCCGGCGAGACAGCGTTCATGGCCGAGCGAATGGCGGAGGCGCGCGCGAAGAATCCAAAGGCGACGCTGCGCTACCGCTGGGTGCCGTACACGCGAATATCGACGAACCTGAAGCGCGCGATCGTCGTCGCCGAGGACGCGAAGTTCGTCGACCACGAGGGCTTCGACTGGGACGGCATCGAGAAGGCCATCGAGAAGAACCGGCGCAAGGGCCAGATCGTCGCCGGCGGTTCGACGATCACGCAGCAGCTCGCGAAGAATCTCTTTCTGTCGCCCGCGCGAAGCTACGTGCGCAAGGGCGCCGAAGCGGTCATCACGATGCTCATCGAAGCGATGCTTCCGAAGCGGCGGATTCTCGAGCTCTATCTCAACGTGATCGAGTGGGGCAACGGCGTGTTCGGAGCCGAGGCGGCGGCGCAGCGCTACTTCGGCGTTTCGGCGGCGGAGCTCTCCGCCGAGCAGGCGGCGCGGCTTGCCGCGATGACGCCGAGTCCGCGGCTCTTCGAACGGCGGCCCGATTCGGCCTATCTCGCGGGCAGGACGGCGACGATCCTCGCGCGGATGCCGGCGGCCGTCGTTCCCTAGCGTCCGTCAACCGACCCTGATCGCCGGATTGCCGCGGGCGCGCACCGTTCGCCGTTCGCCGTGCAGCGTTAGAATGCCGGCGGCTCGCTCGCCTCGCGGGACGAGCTCGTCGACAAAGGCACGCTGATGCTCGACACGCCAGACAACGCCGACGTCGTTCGATCCGAGGCGCCCGCAAGCGTCCAGGATGCGCTCGTCCGCGTGACGGGACTGTTGCGCAAGCACCGGCTCGTCGAAGGCCTGGTTCGCGAGCAGGGTGGAGCCGGGGCGAGCGGAGAAGCCGAGCTCGCCGAATCGGCCGTTTACAAGAAGAGCAAGGCGGCGCTCGTCGACGAGCTCGAGCGCCTGCATTCGGCCGATATCGCGTTCATCCTCGAGGCGCTGCCGCTCGACGAGCGCCTCTACATCTGGGATCTCGTGCGCGCATCGCGCGACGGCGACATCCTGCTCGAAGTGTCGGACGCCGTCCGCGAATCGCTGATCTCGTCGATGGATACCGAGGAGCTCGTCGCTGCGACGGAGACGCTCGAAGCCGACGAGATCGCCGAGCTCGCCCCGGACCTCCCGCAGGAGGTCATGGACGACGTGTTCCAGAAGCTGCCGATCGAAGAGCGCGAGCAGCTGCGTGCCGCGATGTCGTTCGACGATGACATGGTCGGCGCGCTGATGGACTTCGACGACATCGCCGTGCGGCCCGACGTGACGCTCGAGGTCGTGCTCCGTTATCTGCGCCGCTTCGACGAGTTGCCGTCGCAGACCGATCAGGTGTTCGTCGTCGACCGCGACGAGCGGCTCCTGGGCGTGCTGCCGATCAACACGCTGATCGTCCAGGATCCCGAAACGACGGTCGCGTCGATCATGCAGCCGCCCCGCGCCACACTTCGTCAGCACGAGAAGGCGGAAGTCGCTGCGTCTGCGTTCGAACGCTACGATCTCGTGTCGGCGCCCGTCGTCGATACGCACGACCGACTGGTCGGCCGCGTGACCGTCGACGAAGTGCTCGACTTCGTCCGTCAGCGCGCCGAGGACGACCTGCTTGCGCAGGCCGGCCTGCGCGAAGAGGAGGACGTGTTCGCGTCCGTATGGGCGTCGTTCAAGAACCGCTGGGCCTGGCTCGCGATCAATCTCGTCACCGCGTTCGTCGCCTCGCGCGTGATCGGCATCTTCGAAGGCTCGATCGCGAAGCTCGTCGCGCTCGCCACGCTGATGCCGATCGTCGCCGGCATCGGCGGCAACTCGGGCAACCAGACGATCACGATGATCGTGCGCGCGGTGGCGCTCGGCCAGGTGACGATCGACAACGCGCGGCAGCTGATCCGCAAGGAGATCACCGTGAGCCTCGTCAACGGGCTCATCTGGGGCGGCGTGATGGGCCTCATCGCGTCCGTGCTCTACAAGGATGTCGCGCTGGGATTGGTGATGGTGCTCGCGATGACGCTCAATCTGATGCTCGCCGCACTGATGGGCGTGCTGATTCCGATGGCGATGCTCAAGCTCGGTCGCGATCCGGCGGTGGGAAGCTCGGTGATGATCACCGCCGTCACCGATTCGGGCGGTTTTTTCATCTTTCTGGGACTCGCGACGATTTTCCTCGTGTGAGATTCCGGCTCCGTGGAATAACGGACTCGGGCTGCCTGTTGGCGGCAGTGGCTCAGCGGGAAGATCTTGGCCGCCCGGCGTGAAGGCGCCGCCCGCGCGGAAGGGGTTTTCGGCACGGCATCCGTCTCCCCCGTTCCGCTCGGTTCGAAGCTCGAGGGGCGCGGACCGACGAGCCGGGCTTCCGCTCGCGCGGAGTAACATGTCGTTGAGCGCGAGGCGCGGTCCCGGGTCCCTCCCCGAATTCGGGGCCGCGCATTTTTCTCACGCATTTCGAAACCTTCGACGCGCCGAATCGGTATCGTGCTGCACCTACCCTCGTCCGATGCGAAGGGGCTTCCGCAGCCCGAGCTCGTCGCCGCGATTCCGCGGCTGCGGCGTTACGCACGGGTGCTGACCGGCGATCCGATCCGCGCCGACGACCTCGTCCAGGACACGCTCGCGCGGGCATGGGAGAAGCGCCGCCTCTGGCGCGAAGGCAGCGATCTGCGCGCGTGGCTGTTCACGATCATGCACAACGTGCATGTCAATCAGGTGGCGCTCGCGCGGCGCGACTCCGCCAATGTGTCGCTCGATGCCGACGGCGGCGCAGCGTGGCAGCC
>DASSGI010000283.1:0-38143 GCA_035857655.1 Casimicrobiaceae bacterium
CGACGCCGAGCGGAGGAAATCGTCATCCGACTTCGCGGCCGCGACACCCGCACCGGCGCCGCTCGCGAAGATCGGCACCGGCCATGGGCGCAACGAGCGCTCGGTCGTGCAGACGACACGCTTCGAGCGCGAAAGCGCGACGCCGAACGAGACGATCGCGTTTCAGTACGATCGCCGCGAGAACCTGATCGCGATGGGCATCCTGCCGCCACCCGCGGTCGCACGCTCGTCGAATCCGTTTCCGGGGTGGGCGCGTGCGCCGTACTTCGCGCCGGATCCGCCGCAGCGCTGAAGGAGCAATGTCGATTGGCTGGAGCGATGATCATCTGCGAACGACGGCCGCACGGTTGCCAGCGAGCACCTCAAAAGTCGAGCATGACGATATCCGTGGTGCATACTTGCGGGCGATGCCCGCGCTCGCTTTCACCGCCGATGCGCGCGACGAGGACCTGATGCTCGCCTACGCCGCGGGCGACGCGGCGGCGTTCGACGCGCTCTATGCTCGTCACCGCGGCGGACTCTACCGCTACCTGATCAGGCACTGCGGCCAGCCCGGCATCGCTGATGAGCTCTTCCAGGAGATCTGGCTGAGCGCGGTGCGGGCGCGATCGAGCTACGTTCCCACGGCGAAGTTCACGACGTGGCTCTACCGGATCGCGCACAATCGGCTGATCGATCACTGGCGCGCGACGGGGCAGGTCGAGCTCGTCGCCGCGGGTTCGACCGACGGCAACGATGACGACGATGTGCTCGCCGCAGTGCCCGGCGCACGCAATGATGAACCGGAGGTGCGCGCGAGTGCGCGCGAGATCTCGCTGCACCTCCGCGCGGCGCTTGCTGCGTTGCCGCCTGCACAGCGCGATGTGTTCCTGCTGCACCAGGAAGGCGGGCTCGAGCTGTCCGAGATCGCTGAGCTCACCGGCGCCGGCGTCGAGACCGTGAAGAGCCGACTGCGCTACGCGCTCGCGAAGCTGCGCGCCGAGCTCGGAGACTTGCAATGACGACGCGACCCACCGACGATCCGCTGCCGCGCGATCCGCGCTTCGACGCTGCCTGGCGCGCGGCATCGAGCGAGGAGCCGCCGCCCGCGCTCGACGCGGCGATTCTTGGCGCTGCGCATCGGGAAGCCGGCGCGAAACCGCAGAGCCTTTCCGCACAGGCCGCGATGCGCGCGCGACGGCGATGGTGGCCGCTCGCGGCTGCGGCAACCGTCGCCGTGATCGCGATCGGCGTCGTGCAGCGTGCGGGACACGACGAACTCGTCGGGCCCCCGAGCGGCAGCACCGTCGTCAGCGACATGCCGGCGCCAGCACCGACAAATCGCGCTGATGTTGCGCCGAGCGCGAACGGCGGTTCAGCAGAAGGGCGCATGCAAACCGATTCGGTCGCGCGGCAAAGTTCGGCCGGCGCGCAACCAGGTTCGCGCACGGATGCGGAGCGGCGCGCTGCGCCGAGTGCGATGGCTCCCCTGCAGAAGAAACCGGAGCCCGTCGCGAGCGCAACGCCGCCGCCGGAGAAGAAAGCGGAGCTTGCCGCGAACAGCGCGGCTCCGCTGCCCGAACCGTTTCCCGCGCCAAAGATGAAATCAGCCGCAACGGCAGCGCGCGACACAGCCGCGACAGCGCCGATTGCCGAGCAGGCCGCCGAAAGCACCGCCCTGCAACGAAACGAGGGGGACGCAGCGTCCGCGAAGTTGGCAGCACCTTCGCCGCCGCCCGCCGCGCCGCCGCCTGCTGCGCAACTGCCTGCTGCGCCATCGCCCGCGGCGCCAGCACCGCCCCCGGCCGTAGCATCCGCGCCTTCTGCGCCTCCATCGTCACGGTCGGCTGCCCCAACCATGCCGACGCCGCCCGCATCGTTCGCGGAGCGTTCGCAATTCGCCGCTTCGCCGGCCGCGCGTCCGTCGGGCGCCGCGAAGACTGCACCGTCAGGAGCCGCGACGGAAACGCGCGTCAAGGACCGCGCGCCGTTGCCGGTCCCGGATTGGATCGCGTTGATTCGCCGCCTCCGCGACGAGGGCAACGTCGACGAAGCTGCGCGCGAGCTCGCCGCGTTTCGAACGGCGCACGCCGATCACGAAAAACTGCTGCCGCCCGATCTGCGCGACTGGCATCCGCCGGAAAAGTGACGGCCGTGGTGTTCGCGGAACCCGCCCGAAAAGTGACGACCGGGCGTTCGCGGAATTTGTCAACATTGTTGACAATCTCCCGGCGGATCACACGCGGCGAATCAACGCCCTGATCGGAGCGGGAAGCGCTGCCGCGAGCGCATCGTCGCGCGTGAGCCACACTAGCCCGGGCCCCTCGGCCCGCGCCGGCCACTTGCGAACGCCAATCCGCTGCGGATGGATCGTCAGCCGGAAGTGCGTGAAGCCGTGCTCGATCGGCACCAGCGCATCGCCGACGACGATGTCGGTCGCGAATCGCGTCTTGCAGTGGCGCACGATATCGTCGTCGACGGCGATTTCGGGCAGGCTCCACAGCCCTGCCCAGATGCCGATCGACGGGCGTTTTTCGAACAGGATCGCACCGGCGCGCTCGATCAGCAGCACGCGCACCGCGCGCTGCGGAAGCGCTTTCAGCGGACGCGGGGACGGGAGCTCTGCAATCCGGCCCTCGCGACGCGCAACGCAATCGACGGCAACCGGGCACTCTGTGCAGCGCGGCGACGCTCGTGCGCAGATCGTCGCGCCCAGATCCATCAACGCTTGCGTGTAGGTCTCGATGTCGCGATCCGGCAGCAGCGCTTCCGCTTCCCTCCAGAGCGCCTGCTCGACCTTGGCGTCCCCCGGATACCCAGCGATGCCGCGATGCCGCGCGAGGAGCCGCCGAACGTTGCCATCGAGGATCGCGCCCCGCGCGCCGAATGCGAACGCCGCGATCGCGACGGCCGTCGACCGACCGATGCCGGGAAGCGTCGCGATCGTCTGCGCGTCGCGCGGGAATTCACCGCCGTGACGTTCGACGATCGCCTTCGCAGCGGCGTGCAGATGATGCGCGCGCCGGTAGTAGCCCAGGCCACTCCAATGCTCGAGCACGCGATCGAGCGAGGCTCGAGCGAGCGCATTCACGTCGGGGAAGCTCGCGACGAACCGCTCGTAATACGGAATGACGGTCGCGACCTGCGTCTGCTGCAGCATGATCTCGGAGAGCCAGATCCGGTATGCGTCGCGTGTCCGCTGCCATGGAAGATCGTGGCGACCGTGCGTGCGTTGCCACGCGATCAGGCGCGCGGCGAACGAGCGCGAAATGGGTGTGCGACGCCTGGCGCGCGTCAACGGATCGCGAGACGCTGGCGCGCTCTCGCTGCTGCTTCGGACTGCGGATACTTCGCGATCAGATCTTCGAGAGTTCGGCGCGATGCAGCGCTGTCGCGAAGCTCGAACTGGCTGCTCGCGATGCTGAGCAGCGCATCGGGGACCTTCACGCTGTCGGGATAGGCGGAGATCAACTGCCGCTGCGAGGCGATCGACGCGCGGTATTCCTTCTGCGAAAACTGCGCGCTTCCGATCCAGTATTGCGCGGAAGGGGCCAGCGGGCTCTTCGGATACGTCTTGACGAACGATGTGAAGCCGGCGATCGCCGCAGCGAAACTGCCTGCCTTGAATTGATCATACGCCGCGTCGTACGTGCGCTGCTCCGGCGTTGTCGCAGCAGGCGCCGCTGCCGCGACAGGCCCGCCCACGGCCGGCGCCGACGCTCCCGCAGTTCCGGCAGGGGCGGACGGCGGCAACGTGCCCGACGGCCCGGGCGCCGGCGGAGCCGAGCCGGCCGCGCTGCTTTCGAGCTTCCGAAGCCGCGCATCGAGGTCGACGTAGAGATCCTTCTGGCGCTTCTGCTGCTGCTCCTGCTCGTAGGTCAACACCTCGATCTGACCGCGCAGCCGGGAAACCTCCGCCTTCACCTGCTCGAGCTGGGAGAAGAGCTCGACCAGTCCCTGGCTCTTCAACTGGTTCTCGAGCGCCGTCATCCGCTCTTCGAGCGTGCGCTGGATCTGGTTGAGCCGCTGGTTGGTCTGGTCGATCCGCTTGCGCGCTTCGTCGTCATCGAAGAGCGCCGCGCGCGCGGGGAGCGCGACGAGGGAGGCGATCAACAGCACCCCCGCGGCGAAAGACTGCACGATTCGCTCACCCCCCGCGGGCATCGGATCCACTGTCTGTCACTCTCCTGCGTGCACGATATCGACGCGCCGGTTCTCGCCCCATGACGTCTCGTCATGGCCCTCGCGCCGCGGCTTCTCCTTGCCGAAGCTCACGGTCTCGATCTGGATCTCCTGCGCGCCGAGAAGCACCATCATCTTCTTCACCGCATCCGCGCGACGCTGGCCAAGCGCGATATTGTATTCGCGCGTTCCGCGCTCGTCGGTGTTCCCCTGCAGCGTTACGCGCGCGTTGCGATTGACTTGCAGGTATTTCGCGTGCGCTTCGATGATCGCGCGGTATTGATCCTTGATCGTCGCATCGTCGAAATCGAAGTAGATGCTGCGCTTCGACAGGATGCTGTTCGGATCCCGAAGGGCCGCCGGGCTGTACGGACCGCCGGCCGTTCCGGTCACGCCGGGAGTCGTCGCACCGGAGGTCGTCGCGCCCGGCGTAGTCGCAGGCGCTGTGGCAGTGGGCGCGGCCTCTTCGACCGGTTTTTCTTCGGTGCTCTTGCAGCCGCCAACGAGCGCCAAAACGAACGCTACGATGATCCATTTGCGCATGATTTGTCTCCTCGAGTGATCGGGTCAGCGCGGCAGCGGACCCCAGGCGGGTTCGCGCACATCGGCGGCGGGCGAGACGAGCCGCTGCTTGACGCGACCGTCGGAGGATACGCCGGCCAATATACCACGCGACCCCTGCTGCGCCGCGTAGATGATGAGCTTCGAATTCGGCGCGATGCTCGGACTTTCGTCGAGCGGCCCCGACGTGAGCGTCTGCACCTGACGTGTCGCGTAATCCTGAATCGCGATCGTGAAGCGGCCGCCGTCGCGGCGCACGAAGACGAACCCTTTGCCGTCGGGCAGCGCGCGCGGCGAGACGTTCCAGTTGCCCTCGAACGTCATCCGCTCCACGGAACGTGAGCCGATCGTCAGTTTGTAGATTTGCGGCGTGCCGCCCCGATCGGAGCTGAACAGGATCGCCCGGCCGTCCGGCGTGAACGACGCTTCGGTGTCGATGCCGGGCGAGCTGAGCAGCCGCGCGACGCCGCTGCCGTCCGCGTTGATCAGGTAGAGCTGCGACCCGCCGTCCTTCGTGAGCGTCACGACGAGGCGGCGGCCGTCGGGCGCCCACGCGGGCGCGCTGTTGCTGCCGCGGAAGTTCGCGACGACCTGCCGCGTGCCCGTGGCCATCGACTGAACGTAGACGACGGGCTTCTTGTTCTCGAGCGAGACGTACGCGAGCCGCGTGCCGTCGGGCGACCACGACGGCGAGAGCAGCGGCTCGTTCGACGCGACCACCGCTTGCGGATTCGCTCCGTCGGCGTCGGCGACGATCAGCTCGAAGCGCGAACCCTGCTTGGTGATATAGGCGATGCGCGTCGAGAAGACCCCCACGTCGCCGGTCAGCTTCTCGTAGATGACGTCGGCGATCTTGTGCGCGGTCGCGCGGAATTGCGCCGGCGCGACGACGTACGACATCGACGCGAGCTGCGTCTGCTTGACCGCGTCGAGCAGCGCAAAGCGAATGTCGACGCGTCCGTCGGGTAGCGGCCGCATCGAGCCCACGGTGACCGCGTCGGCACCGCGCGCGCGGAAGTCGCCGAGCCGCACGTCCTCGGCGCGGTAGGGTCGCGGGACGATCCCGGAGTCGCTCACCAGCTTGAAGAGCCCGCTGCGCTGCAAATCCGCGCCGATGATTCCCGTGATTGCGCCCAGCGGCCAGTTGCTCTCGTTCTCGAACGGAACGATCGCGATCGGCACCTCCGTTCCGGCGCCGCCGACGATTTCGATCGTGAGCTGAGCGCGGGCGGATGCGGCAATCAGGGAGACAAAACCGAGAACAGCGAAAAGCAGGCGGCGCAAGTCGGTCCTTTTTCGGTGGGGCAGGGTTGCGGGTGCCGCGGGGAGCGATGTCACGGCAACAGACACGCTCGCGCGCCGGAGGTTCCGTTGGGGCGGTGCCGACACGACCCGATGATTATAACGAACGCTATCCGCCACTCGGGTCGAATGCGCGTCCCGAACGGCGCAATTTTCCGTAGGACATCCTGAACGGGCCGACCGGCCGGTCGGTTTACACGGCGTCGACTCCCGGCCGAGCCCACGCGGAAGCGAGGTCAATGCGCGGCGATCGTCGAATCGAGTCCGAGCGCATCCCGCAGCCGGTCGGCAGTTCGCTTCGCCTCGTCACGCGTGGCGTAGGGTCCGACGAAGACGCGGAAGAGCCCGCTCACCTGGCGAATCCTCGCCTCGACGCCAACCTGCGCGATCGGCGCCGCGAGGCGCGCAAGGAAGTTTTCGGCGTTCGCGTTGCTCGCGAACGCGCCGAGCTGAACGACGAATCCGCCGTCCGCCCGCGCGACCGGAACCGACGGAGCGACCTCCGGCGTCGACGAAGCCGCTGGTGCCGCGGCGATCGGCGCGGAAACGACCGGAGGCAACGGCGCGGCGGCAGCGACCGTCGCCGCCTCGACGGGGATGATCGCCTCGACCTCGACCTCGCCGCTGCCTTTTTGTGCGATCCCGATCTTTGCCGCCGCTGCGTACGAGAGATCGATCACGCGGTTATGGAGGAACGGGCCGCGATCGTTGACGCGGACGACGACGCTCCTGCCGGTCGTCACGTTCGTCACCCGCGCGTACGACGGCAGCGGCAGGGTCGGGTGCGCCGCGGTCATTGCGTACATGTCGTAGACCTCGCCGGTCGACGTCTTTTCGCCGTGAAACTTGCGCCCGTACCACGAGGCTACGCCCCGCTCCTTGTAAGGGCGGAGCGAGGTTGCCGGAATGTATTCGCGACCGAACACCGTGTAGGGTCGGTTGGCGAAGCGATGCAGCGGCTCGATCCGCGGGACGGCGTCCGGAAACGCGTCGAGACCCGCGGGCGGGGTCTCGCTCGGAGGGCCGTCGTCCTTGTAGTATTTGGCGCCCGGCGCGGAGGGTTGCGTTTCCGTCTTCGGCGCAGTCGTGCACGCGGCGACCGCCAGGACGGCGGCCGCAATCAGGAAGCGTCGAATAACCGGCGGGCTCATGGGCGGGATTGGCGGACGGCGTATTATTCACGAACCGTCGATTCCGGACGCCCGAAGCGATTCTGGCGCTCACCGGGCGATGCGGTGCGGCAGGGCCACGCTACGATTCTCCGGATGGACGACCTCGTCAAAGCGACCGCCGTGCTCGTCAGAGCGCTCGCGGAGCGCGACGGCAACACGTCCGCCCACAGCTCCCGCACCAGCACGCTCGCGCTCGAGCTCGGCAAGGTCTGCAGGCTCACATCCGCTGAGCTGGCCACGCTCGGGCTCGCCGCTCAATTGCACGACATCGGGAAGATCGGCGTGCCCGACCGCATCCTGCTCAAGCCCGGGCGCCTCGACGGCGACGAGCTCGAGCTGATGCGGAGCCATCCCAAGCGGGGTTACGACATTCTCATGGCGGTCCCCGATCCGCATGTCGTGGCGGTCGCTGACGTCGTACTGCATCACCACGAAGCCTTCGACGGGATGGGATACCCGAATCAGCTCAAGGGCGAGGCGATTCCCGTTTCGTCCCGTATCGTGGCGATCGTCGACAGCTACGACGCGCTCGCGAGCGATCGCCCGTACAAGAAGCCGAAGACGCACCAGAAGATCATGCACATCCTGTTCGAAGAGCAGGGGGGCAAGTACGATCCCTACCTGCGCACGAAGTTCGCCGCGCTGATCGAGGCGAGCGCGCACAAGGCGACCGGCACGTGACCGCGGCGCGGGCATGATCCCGCTCCACGTTCAACTCAGTTTTCGAAAGGCAACGCAATCATGGGCACCAACACCGTACGTCTTCACCGCGTCCTTCGTGCGCCGCCCGAGCGCGTCTATCGCGCATTCCTCGACGCCGACGCGATGGCCAAATGGCTCCCGCCGAACGGCTTCACCGGCAAGGTCCACCATCTCGATGCGAGAGTCGGCGGAACCTACAAGATGTCGTTCACCAGCTTCGGCTCGGGCCACAGCCACGCGTTCGGCGGCAAGTATCTCGAGTTGGCGCCGCACGAGCGGATCCGCTACACCGACCGCTTCGACGACCCGAACTTGCCAGGAGAAATGACGACGAAAATCACGCTGAAGAAAGTGTCCGTCGGAACCGAATTGAACATCGTGCAGGAAGGGATTCCGGACGCGATTCCTGCCGAGGCGTGTTACCTCGGCTGGCAGGAATCGCTCACGCTCCTTGCGAAGCTCGTCGAGGCCGAGATCCCGGGGTAGCGAGCAGCGGTTGGCCGCCCGGACCGCTGCACGACAAGGTGACCGATCAGGCCGAGCGGCGGTTCATCGATTGTGACGCGAGACCTTGCAGCCGAGTTGCCAAAGCTGCTTCCTCGCGCCATCGCGTGGGCCGAAGCGCAGTCGCGATCCGTGCTCGAAGCGGGCGTTGTTCCGAGCGCCGCGCAACGGGCTCTCGCGTCGAGCGTCGGAGTGAGGAATCCCGAGAGGATCCGTGTGAGCGTTGTCGATCGAATGCCGTTTCCCGATGACGTCGAGTTGCGAACTGCGGCAATCCAGGCGGGCCTCCTCGCGCCCGACACCTTGGGACTCACGCTCGGGTATGCGGTGCTCGTCCGCCGCGGTTTTGAGACGAGGATGCGGTTGCTGAGCCACGAGTTCCGCCACGTCTACCAATACGAATGCGCAGGCTCGGTTGCATCGTTTCTGCCGGTGTACTTGCAGGAGATTGTCGCTCACGGTTACACGGATGCGCCAAGCGAGATCGACGCGCGGACTCATGAACGTGACCGACTCTGATCACCATAGGAAAGGACTTGGGGGGAGAGGCAATGCACCGACGTCATGCACTACGCGCACGGGCCGATCGTTTCGTCGATTAAAACAGCTACGATATGACGTCAAGCGGGGCCAGCCGCTCGCCGTGCCGGTCCAATAGTGCGGAGGAGGATCATGGAAGCAGCGTCAAGCGACGCCGGCGCCCCGGCGTCGCCGAAGGGACATGTCCGCCCAGGCAACCCTGCTGCGGTGGAAAGTGAATGAATCGTCGCCGCCTTCTGACGACGCTTGCTGCCGTTCCACTGCTGAGCGTACCGATCGTGCGGGCGCAGGCACGGCCCATGCCCGTGGTGGGATTTCTGAACAGCGCTTCGGTCGCAACGTATTCGTTCAACGCAAACGCGTTCCGCGAAGGCTTGCGAGAAGCGGGCTTCGTCGAAGGTCAAAACGTCGCTATTGAATATCGCTGGGGCGACAACGACTACAGTCGTCTGCCCGCCCTCGCAACGGACTTGGCCGGCCGAAACGTTGCGGTAATCGCTGCCACCGGCGACATTGCATCGGCACGCGCCGCGATGGCGGCATCAAATGCCATTCCCATCGTCTTCACCGTCGGCTCGGACCCGGTGCCGTTCGGATTGGTCTCGAGCCTGAGCCGGCCGACGGGCAACGCCACCGGCATTACGCTGTTTTCGAGCACGTTGATGGCAAAGCGGCTGGAGTTCCTGCGCGAGGTGACTGCGAACGCCCGCTCCGTCGCGCTGCTCATGAACCCCGACAACCTGAACTACGATGTCGACGTCAAGGCGGCGCAAGAGGCAGCGCGAAACCTGGACCGGCAGACGCTCATCGTGCGGGCCAGGAGTCCTTCGGCGATCGACGAGGCTTTCGACACGATCGTGCAGCGGCGCGCTGGCGCAGTCCTGATCGCCAGCGATCCGATGTTTCTCGGGCAGCGCGACAGGCTCGCCGCGCTTGCGGCGAAGCATTCGCTGGCCGTCATAGCGTGGTCGAGAGAATTTGCAGTGGCTGGGCTTCTTCTGACCTATGGAACCAGCATTGTGTGGATGTATCGTGAGGCCGGCATGTATGTTGGTCGCATCCTGAAGGGAGCGAAACCCTCCGAGCTTCCCGTGACACAGCCGACCAAGTTTCAACTTGTGATCAACCTCAAGACCGCGAAATCCCTGGGAATTGCCGTCCCGCAATCATTGCTGATTCGAGCTGACGAAGTGATCCAGTGAGCCGCGAAGATTCCCGGTAGGCTGCATTTATGCCATACAGCGAGGGCGTCGCGCCTTACTACGATCTGTTCGGTACACCCGACAATCCCCTGGACGAAGCTGCCGAATTTCTGATGCCGCTGCTGCAGCCCGACGCAACGGTGCTCGACGTCGGCGCAGGCACGGGCACGACCGCCTTTGCGCTGGCGCAGCGTGGCGTGTTCGTAACGGCGCTCGAGCCTGACGCCGAGATGTACGCGGCGATGCTGACGCGCCTTGGGTCGCGGTCCGATATCGCCGATCGCGTGAGCCCGATCCCGCAGGCCGCGGGATTTTCACTCGAAGCGCGCTTCGATGTCTGCGCTTCGTTCGCGGTACTTCACTTGCTCACCGATGAGGAGCAGCACGTGCTAGCGCGCTACGTCGCCGCACAGCTCAAGCCGGGCGGCGTAGCGGTGCTCGAGATCCCCGTCGTCTCGTCGCAGCGTTCTCCGCGGCCGTGGTCGGTGACGGCAACGCGAACGTTCGGGCGCGTTCGGATCGAGCACCACACGCAAATGGAATGCAAGGACACCGGTGACTGGATCACCCGCTGGAGGTTCGTGAGCTATCTCGACCACAGGATCGTAAACGAGGTCGACAAAGCCTTTCACTGGCGGCCGTTGACGCACGGCCGCTCCGAGTCGGTTTTGGGAAATTCCGGCCTCGAGGTCGTCGACGAGTTCGCCGGCTACGATCGCGTGCCGTATGTGCCGGGCGACAGTCGTGTTCGACTCGTGGTGGCGCAGGCTTGCAGCCAGCAGTCGCGAGAAATTCGGTGAGCAGCCGGCGCATCTTCATCCGCACGCTCGCCGCAGGCGTCGTCGGTGTGCGAATCGGTGCGAGCGCGCAGCCGGGGAAGATTTATCACCTCGGCTATCTGAGTCAGCCCACGCGCGAGTCCGTCGCGAAGGGGGTCGAAGCCTTTGTGAAAAAACTGCGGGAGCTCGGCTGGATCGACGGACAGAATCTTGCGATCGAGTACCGATGGGCCGAAGGAGACGCTGCTCAACTCCCTCGCCTCGCGGCCGAACTGGTTCGTGACAAGGTCGATGTGATCGTCGCGCCAGCAGGCACAGCCGCGCTTGCTGCGAAGAAGGCGACGAGCACCATTCCCATTGTGATGATCTTCCCCAATGATCCGGTCGCGTTGGGACTCGTAACGAGCCTTCGCAAGCCGGGCGGGAACGTCACCGGAACAACCTTCACTCCCGGTCCGGAGATCTACGGCAAACAGCTGCAGCTCCTGAAGGAGGCGGTTCCCCGCGCCTCGCGCGTCGCGTTCCTCGAAAACCCTGCGGACGCCGGATGGTCGATTCAGCGCCCCGAAGTCGAGGCCGCAGCCCCCGCGTTGGGCATTCGGCTTCTGTACGCCAAAGCGACGACGCCCGAGGAGTTCGATGGCGCCTTTGCTGCCATTGTTCGAGAGCGGGCCGAAGCGCTGCTAGTCAGCGGTAGCTCGACGTACCTCGTGCACCGGAAGCGGCTGGCTGAATTGGCTCTGAAACACCGGCTGCCCAGCATGTTCAACTTTCGGGAAATGGTCGAGGCGGGGGCGCTGATGGCCTATGGGGTGAACATGGCCGATTTCGTCGGTCGTTCGGCTGTGTACGTCGACAAGATCCTGAAAGGCGCCAATCCCGCCGAGCTTCCCGTGGAGCAGCCGACCAAGTTCGAGCTCGTGATCAACCTCAAGACCGCGAAGGCGCTGCGACTGACTGTTCCGCCATCGCTGCTGCAGCGCGCTGACGAGGTGATCCAGTGATCCGACAACGAGGCGATTCCGCGAACCGAGACGAGCGCAGTCTCACGCTGATCGACGAGCCGTTCGTCACTGTTGGGCCGAACGGCCAGCGGCAGTCGTTCCAGCTCGTCATCCATTCGCCGCAGCCTGCGCGCGAGAAGGATCCGTGGTCCTGGACGTGCGTAATCTTGCTGAAGCCGCTCTACCGCAGCGAGATTCCCTGTCGCGGACTCTCGCCGTTCCATGCTCTCGCAGATGCCGTGGCAAGGGCGACCGATTATCTTTCCCATGTGACAGCGTCAGGCGGGAAGATTCTGGCGCCGTCAGGCCGCGAGGTCGGCGTTCCTTCGTTGAAGCTCCATGCCCCAACGGAGGGCGATGGCGGCTGAGCGCTCTCATGAAGAACCTTGGCGCAAAGGCGTGGCTTTCGCTCGCGCTTCTTGCCTTCGCAATGGGACTGCTGCTGTTCGTGCCGGCGGGCACTGTCGACTACTGGCAGGGGTGGGTGTACCTGTTGATCTTCTTCGGGGCGTCGGCGATCACGACGCTTTACCTGCTGAAGCACGACCGTGCGCTGCTCGAGCGCCGAATGAGCGGAGGCCCCACGGCCGAAAAGCGCTCGACGCAGAAGATCATCATGACCGCGACGTCGATCGGCTTCATCGCCCTTCTCGTGGTGCCCGGTCTCGACCACCGATTCGCCGGATCCGACGTGCCGATTGCTGTCGTCGCCGCGGGCGACGCGCTCGTTGCGATCGGGTTCTGGCTGATCTTCATCGTGTATCGCGAGAACACGTTCACGTCAGCAACGATCGAGGTCGCGGAGAATCAGAGGGTCGTTTCGACCGGCCCGTACTCGATCGTTCGCCATCCGATGTACGCGAGCGCTTCCCTGTATCTTCTCGGCACGCCGCTCGCGCTCGGCTCGTATTGGGGGCTCGTCCCGATCGCCGTCGTGATTCCGTTTCTCGTCTGGCGACTCTTTGACGAGGAGCGTTTCCTGGTCAAGAATCTGCCCGGCTACGCCGAATACCGAAAGCGGGTCCGGCATCGCCTGATCCCGTTCATCTGGTAGCGGATCGGCTCAATCTGAATCGTGATCGGTGAAACCATCAGCCAGCGCGGCACGACCTTGATCCGGATCCTTTCGATCCTTTTCGCGCTGCTCGGCGCCTTCGCGGGGACGTCGGCTGCCGATGCGCAGTCGACGAGGATTTACCGCATCGGCTTCGTGTCGCCGGCATCGCAGGCATCGATGGCGTCCCGTGTCGAGGCATTCAACGAAGGGTTGCGCGAACTGGGTTACGTGGAGGGGCAGAATCTCAGGACGGAGTACCGCTGGGCCGAGGGTGGCGATGAGCAACTCCAGCGAATCGTCACCGAGCTCGTCGGGCTCAAGGTGGACGTTCTCGTCACTCACGGCGCCGCCGCGGCGCAAGCCGGGCGCAAGACGAGCTCCGTTGTCCCGATCGTTTGCTACGCGTGCGGGGATGTTCTTTCAACCGGCCTCGTGTCGAATCTTGCAAGACCCGACAAGAACATCACCGGCATCACGATCGTTTCGCCCGAGATCACCGGCAAGCGCCTGGAGTTGCTCCGGCAGGTCGTGCCGGGCATGACCCGGCTCGCGGTTCTCTCGAATCGGAGCAATCCCGTCGCCGCCGTGGAGGTGACGGAGACGGAGAACGCGGCCCGCGCCCTGGGATTGCAGGTTCAAACGGTCGGCGTGCAGAGTGCCGGCGACTTGCGGACCGCCGTTGGATCTATGGCCAAAGCCAATGTTCATGCCCTCATCGTCCTGTCGGACGCGATGCTTTATGGCCAGCGGAGCTCGATTGCAGAGCTGGCACTCGCCAACCAGTTGCCGGCGATCTCCTTCACGGGCGAATTCGCAAAAGCGGGCGGACTCATGAGTTACGGGCCGGACCTGATCGCGCTCTCGCGACGCGCCGCGATTTACGTCGACAAGATACTCAAGGGCGCGAAGCCGGGCGACTTGCCGATCGAGCAGCCCACCAAGTTCGAGCTCGTGTTCAACCTGAAGACGGCGCACGCACTCGGTCTGACGGTGCCTTCGTCGTTCCTGCTGCGAGCAGACGAGGTGATCCAGTGAGGCCTCTCGACATGGAGGAACGACCATGAGAAGAATCCTCGCAAGCGTTGCCTGCGGAGCGTTGCTGTTCGCGACCGCCGCGACCGCTCAGGACGTCACGGGCTCGATCGTCGCGAACGGCAAGACGGCGGAGCTCAAGTTCGCGGTCGCGCAGGAAGTCGACAGCTCGACCGAGAAGGGATACATGGACGTCATCGTCGTCCTGTCCGATCGCAAATTGAGCGCCGCCGACGCGCGCAACACGGAGCGCCTCGAGACGATGACGCGCAGGGACGGCCTCGTCGCCCTGGTCGTGAGGATCAATCCCGATGCGAGGATCATGAGCGCCGAGCCGCTTCATCCGGCATTCACGACGTTCGTGTCGTCGGCCGCGTTCGTTCGCTGGAAACCGAGCGCGTACGACGAGAAGCGCGTCGCAGGGCGTTTCTGGACCGAGGGTACCCAGAAGGAGTTCAAGCAGGAGTGGAGCTACGACGTGACGTTCTCGACGCCGATCACGCTCGACCCCGAAGCGAAGACGGTGCCGAAGAAGTGAGTGCCATGCGTCGCGCTTGAACTCAGCGCAGCGCGAGGTCGACGCGCGATAGCGTAGTCGGTGGCGTCGCGTTAGTGTTCGCGGCGCCGGCGTCGGGCGCTGGAGCCGCTCCCCCTTGACGGGCGGTGCCAACGGCTGGTGCGGCACGCTCCGCTGAAAGACGCGGAACAGTCAGGAACAGACGCTCACCGGGGATGTTCTTCGCCGTGAGCCCGTCCTTGACCGACTGGGCGCGCGCGTTCGCGAGCAGACGCAGCGCGTCGTCGTCGACTTTAGCATCGGCAAGGAGTATCGCCTCCATTTCCTCGGGCGGAATCTCCTTCAACAAGCCGATCACGTTGCGGGGCCGATCCTTGATCGACGACTCGCGATAGGCAGCGGTCAGCCAGCGGACACGCTCGTCGGCGCCGATCGTCACCTCGTCGACCGACGCCGGCGCGCTGCCCGACGCCGCCAGCGATTTCATCTTCTCGCGCTTCATCGCCGTGACGACGGTCGCGTGCCGCAGCGCTTCGCGATCGGCGTCGGGATCGACCCGGCCGCCGATGTCGAGCTTGAGCGCCGGGCGATCGCCGAGCGCCTTGCCGAGCGTGTCGACGCGCTTCTGCGCTTCCGCGTCGAGCGCCGCGCTGCCCGGCGCGAACGGTATCGTGGAAAGCTCCTCGCCGTGCCCGAACACGGCCCCGAGCAACGCGAACGGCGCCGTGACCGCCTTCGTGAGCAGGTTGACGATCACCTGGATGATGAGGCCGCCGACCGAGAATTTCGGATCGTCGAGCGAACCGGCGATCGGCAACTGGATGTCGATGACGCCGTTCACGTCCTTCAGCAACGCGACCGCGAGCAGCACGGGCAGCTTCGTCGCGGTCGCGCTGTCGATCCGCTGCGGATTGAACGTGAGCTGGTCGAGAACGAGCCGGTTTTCAGCGGTGAGCTTGCGGTTCTCGACGCGGTAGTGGACGTCGAACGTGAGCTTTCCCTTCTCGATGCCGTAGCCCGCGTATTTCACCGAGTACGGCGTAAGCGGCGGCAGATCGACATCGCGCGCCTTCGCCTTGATGTCGAGCGAAAGCTCCTTGGCGAACGGATGGATGCGCCCCGAAACCTCGACGGGCGCCGTGCGATCGACGCGCGCGGCGATCTCGATGTCGCCGGCCTGCTCGGACGACATCGTCGTCACCGTGCCCGTGACGTCGGTCAGATTGGCCGAATAGTTCGGGCGCACGAAGAAATCCGAAAAGTTCACGTTGCCGCGCGCGAGCTCGACCTTACCGATCGTCACCGGCAGCGCTTCGCGCGTAACCGGCGCAGGCGCCGCGGCCGGCTTCGCATCGGGAGGCGGCTCGGGTTCCTTGCCGGGCGTCAGCAGACGGGTGAGATTCAGCGACCCGTCCTGGTAGACGATCGCGCGCGCGAAGTAGTCCTCGGCGCCCACGCGGCCGATGCTGAGGCGGAACGGCTCCGTTGCGACGTCGACGTCGTCGAGCGCGAGCCGCTTCCAGCGCAGCAGATCGGAAGCGGTCGGCTTGTCGAGCGCGGCGAAATCCGTGACGGCGACGTTGCCCTTCCACGTCGCGGTGGCGGGTGCGCGTTCGGGGAAGGCGACGGCGATCGCGCCCTTTGCCGCGAGCGCCCCGGCCGTCAACGACACGTTCGCGTGCGACTCGACATAAGGCCTCACGGTGACGAGGTCGAGGCCCGAAACGTCGAGCTGTCCGGAGAACGCCACGGGGTTCGTGGCGAGCGAGCCCTTCCACGCGAAGCGTCCGTGCTGGCCGACTCGCGCGCGAACCGTCGTCGTCGATTTCGCGCCTCGCGCATTCGAGTAGTTCGTCGCGTCGAGCGCGAGGTCGCGGATCGCGAGCTTCACGTTGGGCTCGGGCACGCGATCCTCGAGGTCGATCGATGCGCGCTCGAACATGAACTTGCCGAAGGCGAGCGTCCACGTGCTTTCGTCCTTCGAGGTGCCGGTCGTCTCCGTGGTCTTCATCAGTCTTGCGACGTCGATCGAGCCGGTGCGCTCGCGCGCAATCTTCATCACCGCGTCGCGACTCATGAATTCGGCGACGTTCACCTTCCGATCGTGAAGGTCGAGCTCGATGCCCCTGCCGGTGACCGCCGGAAAGCTCCAGAACGGCTGGCGATTGCCGGGGTACGCGAACGCGAGCGCGGTGATCGTTGCGGCGCCTTCCGAAAGCTTCAGATTGCCGTCGGCGAGAAGCGCGAAACGTCCCGCGAGATCGAGCGAGCCCTTCTGGACGTCGACGGCGAGCACGTCCTTGTAATACGGAAAGAGCAGCCCGAGCGAGAACTTCGTCAACTCGAAATTGCCCGTGGCTGCCGGTACGAGGGGCTCGACGTCGGCTTCGCCCTTGAACGTCGCGATGCGGTCGTCGGAGACGAACGACAGCGCAACGTGCGACTTCTCGCCCTTCTTCGTCGACAGGTTCGTCGCGTCGACTGCCACGTCGACGAGCGTCGAGCGGAACGTCGAGGTCTCGTCGACGAGCGCGAGCTTGCCGCGCGTCAAGGTGGTCTTCGCAACGGTCACCGACCACGGTTTGTCGGTTGTGCCTGAACCTGCGGCCGCGCCTGCGCCGCTTGCGGTCTGGCCGTCGCGCCGAACCGCCGCCGGAGCGCTTTCGAAAAGCGGTTGAGCGAGCTCGAACGCCCCGTCCTGCAGGCGCTTCAGGTCGACCGCCGGCGCGTCGAGCGCGAGCGACGCGACGCGGATGTCGCGGCCGAAGAGGTCGACGCGGTCGAGCACGACCGAGATTCGGTTGGCCGCGGCCAGCGAAGAGCCGTCGCGGCGTGCGAGCGCAAGGCCATCGAGGCGCGCGTCGCCGCGGAGCTCGAGCTTGCGTTCCTCGGGCTTGCCGTCGACAAAGACCACCTTGAGACGCGTGGTGAGCGCGCCGTCCGCCACGTTGATGCGCGGTTTGGTCGGCAGATAGGCGACGTACTCTTTGAGCGGCAGCGCGTCGACATCGATGTCGATCGCGGCCTCGTGGCTTTCGGCGAACGGCGTCGTCGTCCCGCCGAGCGCAAAGTGCGATCCATCGAATGCGCCTTCGAGGCGCGGCATCACGCGAATCTCCGCCTGGTACGGCAGCGACGACAGGAACGGGATCCCGATCGCGAGCTTGTCGACGCGATGCTTGGTGGAAGTCGTGCCATCGTCGAACGCGACCGAGCCGTCGTCGATTTCGATGTTATTGATCGAAAAGCTCGGCGGCGGGCCTTCGGGCGCGGCCAGCGCCTCGTCGATCAGGTCCTGCATGCTGTAGCGTCCGTTGCGATCGCGCGCGAACGAGACGGCCGGGCGCACGAGCTTCACGGCATCGAACACCGGCGCGCGGCGCCACAGCGACGCCGAGGACACATCGGCGACGAGCTCGTCGACCGCGAACAGCGGGGCGGCTGCACTCGGGTCCGCGATCGCGACCTTCCGCAGCGTAAGCCGCAGCGAAAACGGATCGAACTCGGCCGCCTCGATGGTCGTCTTCCGGCCGAGCGCCTCGGTGAGCCGCGACTCGAGCTGGCTGCGGACGATTGGCGGGACCGCGAGCCAGGCGACGACGATCAACGCGGCGATCGCGCCGAGCGTGATCGCGAGACGCACGATCCACGCGCGGGGCGGCAGAAACCGTGATCGTGCCGGTGTTTCTGTGGGCGTGACGAAAGCTGGCGACACGCGTACCTCTTGCGCGTCAATCTCGGTTGGTCGATTCTAGTCGCCCTGCGCCGCGTCAACAACAAGCTCGGTTCACGATCGTGGTGAAGTGCTGCAATCGCACGCTCGTGCAACTTGTCTGCTTCCGTTCGACGGGCGAAGCGTACGCATGAATGTCAGTCAACTGAAACGGTATTGCCGCGCGTTTCCGAGCGCCGCCGAGACACTCTACGGCGAGCCCTGGAATTTTCTCGTCTATACGATCGGCGGCAGGAAATTCGCCTATTTCAAGACGAGCGAGCCGGAGCGCTGGCGTTTCAGCATGAAGGTCGCGCCCGATCGCTTCATCGAGTTGACGGATGTTCCGGGCGTGAAACCTGCGAGGTATCGAGGTCGATATGGCTGGGTCACGATCGTCAACGTATCCGCCTTCCCTGGCGGCTATCTCGAGGAGCTCGTCGGATGGTCGTACCGATGGGTGTTCGCGTCGCTCAGCAGGGCCCGCCAGGCCGCGCTTCGGGCGGATGCGCCGTCGACGCTCGCGAGCAAGTGACCATGGCGACGAATGCGGTCGACCCGGCGCAATCGTTGCGTGTCGTCGACGCGCTACTCGGGGCGCAGTAGATGCTCTACGACCCGGGACGGCACGAACCGCTGCTCACGCTGCGCTGGAATGAAAGCGAGGCTCGCGCGGCGATCGAGCGCATCGTCGTCGATACCGAGGCGCGATTCACCGAGGATCGATATTGGCCGCTGCACCCGCTCGACTGGGACGGCAGAGGCGAACGCGACCGCATCGAAACGTCGTTGTACGACGGCGCCTGCGGCGTGTTCTGGGCGTTGCACTACCTCGAGGCGCAATCGGTCGTCGGCCTCGCGCGGAGCTACGCGTCGGAGCTGGAGCGACTGCTGGGGCGCAATCGCGTCCGGCTCGGTCCGTCGGCGCAGCGCGAGCGGGCTTCGTTCCTGTTCGGCGAGACGCCGATCCGAATGATGTCTCTTGCGTTCGAGCCGACCGATGCCACGGCGAGCGAGCTCGCTGCGCTCATCGCTGGCAATGCAGAGCATCCGGCGCGCGAGCTAATGTGGGGTGCGCCGGGAACGCTGCTCGCCGCGCTCTTCCTGTACGAGCGCACTGGCGACGGGCGATGGGCAGATCTCTTTCGTTCGACGGCCGACACGCTCTGGAGCCAGCTCGAGTGGTCGCCTCGTCATCGGTGCTCGTATTGGGTCCAGGACCTCTATGGCCGGCGATGCGCTTATCTCGACGCCGTGCATGGCTTCGTTGCGACTGCGTTGCCGCTCGTGCGCGGGCGGAACCTGCTCGAAGCCGGGCGATGGTCCGCCTGGGAGCGCTGCATCGTCGACACCGTGCAGCGCACGGCAGATCGCGTCGGACCGCACGTCAACTGGCGGCCCGAGCTCGAGGTTACGGGATATCGTCAGAAGATGCTGATGCAGTTCTGCCATGGCGCGCCCGGCTTCGTCATCTGCTTGGCCGGCCTGCCAAGCGCGGAGATCGACGATCTGCTGCTTGCCGCCGGAGAAACGATCTGGGCAGCGGGACCGCTCACCAAAGGCTCCAACCTTTGCCACGGCACCGGCGGCAACGGTTACGCGTTTCTGAAGCTCTACCAGCGCAGGCGCGACGCGCGATGGCTCGATCGAGCGCGCGCCTTTGCGATGCACGGCATCGCTCAGATGGAGCAGGCGGCCCTGCGTTGGGGGCAGTTGCGGTACTCTTTGTGGACGGGCGACCCGGGATTCGCGATCTACCTCGGCGATTGCATACGAGGGGAAGCGCGTTTCCCGACGCTCGATGTCTTCTTCGGAGCGAACGCGTGACGAACCGTACGTCGACACGCTCCAGGCAATCCGGATCTTTTGCGACCATTGGGGGATCAGGTCATGCTCAAGTCGTGGGCCGTGCTCATTTTTGCGGGCGTCGCCGGCGTTTTCGCCATCGGCAACACGACGGCAGCCGCGCAGAGTGCGGGGACGCCGCAGACGAAAGCCACGTCGCTCACGTTCGGCGGGAAAGCGTACGTGCATCGGTGGTCCAGGAATGGCCAGAACGAATACACGCAGCCGAGCGAACCGGATCTCGATCGCTGGCGCGACATGGTCACGCTCAACGTCAACGAATCGGTGCACGACGGCGACCAGCTCGCCGCCATGGCCAATTCGATCCTCGCGAACTACGAGAAGCACGGCAAGATCGTGCGCACCGACTCGAAGCCGCGGACGCCGCAGCACCCCGCCGAGCACCTGATCGTGGCTCTGCTGGGCAATGCGAACCTTCTGGAAGCCGCGTTCGCCCGGGTGATGCTGATCGACGGCATCGGAGTCGTCGCCGTCTATTCGCACCGGGTTTACGGCAAGGACGCCGCCGCGCCGATGGGCGAGTGGCTGCAGACCAATGGGCCGACGATCGAGAAGACGCTGATGAGCTGGGACAAGATCCCGTCGCCAGCCGCATTGAAACAATTGCCGCAGAGCCGATAGAGCGGCGCTCCGCATCGCAGGCTCACGTCAGGGCGCCCGCATCGAAGTATCATCGCGCTGATGGCCATTTCGACAATTCGCGAGAAACGACGGCAATGACGCTCAGGGTGTGTGTCGCAGGGGCGACGGGCTGGGCGGGCTCCGCGCTCGCGCGGTCGATCGCGAAAGCGCCGGATCTGGAGCTCGTCGCCGCGATCGCCCGTAAGCACGCGGGACAAGCGCTCGGCGACGTGCTGGGGGAACCGCGGCTGACGGCGCGCGTTCATGCTTCGGCTGCCGAGGCGCTGCGCGAGCCCTGCGACGTCTTCGTCGAGTACACCAAGCCGGACGTCGCCAGGAGCAATATCGTTTGCGCTCTGGAACGCGGCGCGCACGTCGTCGTCGGCACCTCCGGGCTCACCGACGACGATTACGTGCAGATCGACGCGGTTGCGCGAAAGCAGAAACGAGGCGTGCTCGCCTGCGGCAACTTCGCGCTGACGGCGGTGCTGCTGCAAAAGTTCTCCGAAGCCGCGTCGCGGCTGATTCCGCAATGGGAAATCATCGACTACGCGCACGACGACAAGGTCGATGCTCCGAGTGGAACCGTGCGCGAGCTCGCGTATCGATTGTCGAAGGACCGTGCGCCGGAACCCACGGTGCCCGTCGCGCAGACGGTCGGTCCCCGTGAAGCGCGGGGCGCCACGGTGTCGGGATCGCAGGTGCACTCCATTCGGCTGCCGAGTTATGTGATCAGCGCCGAGGTCGTCTTCGGAATGCCGGGTCAGAGGCTCACGATCCGTCACGACTCCGGAACCAGCGCGGAGCCGTATGCCGAGGGCGCGCTGCTCGCGATCCGGAAGGTTTCAGGGCTCGTCGGCGTGCACCGCGGCCTCGATTCGGTGCTCGAGCTTTGATGCGCCGACAGCCGTTCATCGCAGTTGCACGTCATCTCGACGAGTGCGGCGCACATCTCGACGAGCGCGTGATGAATCGAGCAGAGCCGTCTTGAACATCTCGCTGCGCATGGCAATGATGATGAGCGCGGTCTTCGGAGCGCTCAGTATCGGCTACGCGGTGTACGGGTTCATGTCGCTCGGCGAGATCACGGACCCGGCGCAGGCGGCGGACGCGCGTGGATTCGTGCTGTTCTGGACGTTCCTCGGATCGATCGCCATCGTTCTGGGCATGCTCGCGTGGTGGATCGAGCGCGCCCAACGCAAGGAGAACAAGAGCTGAGGGAGCGGAGGAAGCCCGACCAATGACGATTCAACTCGATCACACGATCGTGCCGTCGCGGGACAAGGTCGCCGCCGCGAAACTCCTCGGCGAGCTTCTCGGCGTTCCATGGGCGCCGTCGGGGATCGGGCCGTTCGCGCCGGTCTACGTGAACGACGGGCTGACGCTCGACTTCATCGACACCGAGGAGCATTTCCCGATCTATCATTTCTGCTTCCGCGTGTCGCAACAGGACTTCGACGCGATCCTCGGGCGGATCAAGGCGGCCGGGATCAGATTCCGCAGCACCGTTCACGGCCCGTGGGACATGAAGATCGACACGCAATTCGGCGGCAGCGGCGTTTACTGGAACGAGCCGGACGGTCACTACTGGGAGATGCTGACCGTCAGCTACGCGCGGCAGCCGAGTCGCTAGTCGGCGGACCGCCACCCTTTCCGTCCATTCGAACAGCACCAACGTGCCCTCGCCCCGGACCATCCACGGGAAGTGCCACTGCGGCAATATCGCGTTCGCGCTCGACTGGCCCGGCGATTCCACGGAGATTCCGGCGCGTGCCTGCGGCTGCACTTTCTGCGTCAAGCACGGCGGGGTGTGGACGTCGAATCCGAACGCGCGGCTCGCCGTCACGATCCGCGATCCGGCGCTCGTGTCGCCGTATGCGTTCGGCACGCGGACCGCGACGTTTCATGTCTGCTCGCAGTGCGGCGCCGTGCCGGTCGTCACCAGCGAAATCGACGGCCACACCTACGCGGTCGTCAACGTCAACGTGCTCGAGGGCGTGGAACCGTCGGCGCTGCGTCGCGCCTCGTCGAATTTCGACGGCGAAGACGTCAACTCCCGTCTCGGACGCAGGAAGCGCAACTGGATCGCCGACGTTCGAATTTGGACATAAGCGCTTTCGTCATTGAAAACACTCCAATGAAGCGCCGCGACGTTCGGGCTATTTCACTTTCCGGATGTCATCGCTTCGAGGCGCCCTCTGAGCAGACCTACGCGTGTAAGCAAGTTCACGGCAAAGAGATCCGCTTCGGTGTTGAGCTCCATCAGCATGGGACCATGCTCGGTTACCACGACGTCCCAGTTCTGCAGGTTGAGCCCGGGAAAATGATTGGCAGCTGAGGTACACAGATTCAGCAATTCCTGCCACATCGCTACAGAGCAAGAGCACGAGCTTGGAACATGGGTCGGGATTCAGCAATGCTTGTACGCGCTTACGCGGATCGCGATTTCGACGATCTCGTTGCGCGATGGCACGAAACCAACCTGGTGAGCTTTCCCTATGTCGAGGAGCGAATGGGGCACACGCTCGACGACGCGAGGACGTTCTTCCGCGAGAAGATTCTGACCGCATGCGCGGTCCGGGTCGCCGAGGAATCGGGGAAACTCGTCGGCTTCATCGCGGTGGAGCCTCCGTGGATCCGGCAGTTCTCCGTTTTTCCCGAGCATCAGCGTCGCGGCATCGGGACGGCGTTACTCGCGAAGGCGCGCGAGTGCTCGCCGGCAGAATTGCGTCTGTTCACGTTTCAGCGCAACGGCAAGGCGCGCGCGTTCTACGAAAAGCACGGCTTTCACATCGTGGCGCTCGGCGTGAGCCCCGCTCCGGAGCTCGAGCCGGACGTCGAGTACCGCTGGATCGCCTAGCCGGGCGAAGGAGACTCGCTTAAGCATGATCTTCCGTGGCCGCTACACGGCGCAGATCGACGGCCCGTTCGTCGTCTTCCTGATCGGCATGCGCGTCAACAAGCTGTTGCGCGTCGGCAAATGGTTGCCCGTGGCGCGCGCGATGCCTGCGATGATCGGGCAATTGCTCGCGCATCGCGACCTCGGGCTCCTCCATGCCCAGGCGCTGATCTACTGGCGCGGCGCCGCGCTCGTTCAATACTGGCGTTCGTTCGAGCAGCTCGAGCGCTTTGCTCGCGATCCGTCACTCGCCCATCTCGATGCGTGGAAGCGCTTCAATCGGGCTGTCGGTGCCGATGGCAGCGTCGGCATCTGGCACGAGACCTATCTCGTCGAAGCAGGGCGCTACGAATGCGTCTACGGGAACATGCCGAGATTCGGGCTCGCCGTCGCGGGCGAGCACCTGCCGGCGGTGGGTACGCGCGAAACGGCCAAGCGCCGGCTCGGTCTCCAGGGTGAGCCCGCCGTCGCGTCGTACGACAACCCGCCGCAGCAGTGACTCGCCGTGCCGTAGCAAAGGGCTAGAATCGACGGGCGCCCAGCATTGGCACGGAGGCCTCGATGCCGCAGCAGTTCCATCTCGCCCAGATCAACATCGGACGTATCCGCGCGCCGCTCGAAGATCCTCTTCTCGCTGGATTCGTCGCGCGACTCGACGACGTGAATGCGTTGGCCGATGCCGCGCCGGGATTCGTCTGGCGCTTGCAGACCGACGCCGGCGACGCAACGGCGCTCCGTCCGTACGACGACGATCGAATATTGGTCAATCTGTCGGTCTGGCAGAGCCCCGAGCACCTGCGCGCGTTCGTCTATCGCAGCGCGCACACGGAGGTCATGCGGCAGCGCAGGTCGTGGTTCGAGCGCTTCGACGGCGCGTACTACGCGTTGTGGTGGGTGCCGGCCGGGCACATTCCGTCGGTCGACGAGGCGAAGGAGCGCCTCGAACGCCTGCGGACGCGCGACGAGAGCCCGGAAGCGTTCTCGTTCGCGAAGCTCTTTCCGCCGCCCGGCGCGGCGGATGCGCCTCCGACGCTCGGATTCGCCGATCCCTGCCCTTCCACCTGACCCTTCGCGCAAGAAGGAAGCGGCCTTGCAAACGCTCGTTCAGGTGATCTGCACGCCGGGCGGAAGTGTCCGCGATGCGATCGCGAACGACGTGAAGCTCGACGCCCATCACTTCGAGATCCTCTACGAGCACAAGCCCGGACGCTCGCCCGGATGGACGAAGCTGCGCAGCCGCGCGATCGGCCGCCGCGGAACCATCAACATTCAATGGAACAGTGCGACCAAGGTTCTTTCGTGTCGCGTCGTGAACAAGGGTGCGGGGAAACCCAATCTCATCATCGGCGATTTCGTTCTGTACCTGCTTCAGCGCCACCGGCGCCGCATCCGCCTCATCAACGTGCTGCCATAAGTGTCGTCATCGAGGATCCTGCCATGCTCGAGCTCAGACCGACCTGCGAGAACTGCAACAAGGCATTGCCTCCGAGCTCGCTCGACGCGCGGATCTGCAGCTACGAGTGCACGTTCTGCGCAACCTGTGTCGACACTGTGCTGCACAATGTCTGCCCCAACTGCGGCGGGGGCTTTACGCCGAGACCGGTGCGACCTGCGCGCAACTGGAAGGGTGACAACTACCTGGGAAAGGACCCCGCGAGCACCACGACGAAGCACAGACCGGTCGATCCGGCGCAGCACGCGCGCTTCGTTGCGGCGATCAGGACGATACCTCCGCACGAGCGGTAGCCTCGTCAGTGGCCCTGGAGCTCGGCGAGACCGGGGAAGAATTACCGGTTTGACCCTGGGGCGACGGCAGGCGTAGATTGGGCTGCGGCGCGTCCTGGCGCTGATCCAGTCTTGATTCTTGGGGGGAAGCGACGTGAGTGGCGTGAAAATTCTTGGTGCCATCCTGCTGGTCGCCGGCATTCTCGGCCTCGTGATCGGTCATTTCGAATACACGAAGGAAACGCACGAAGGACAGTTCGGACCGTTCAAGTTCTCGGTCACCGAAAAGGAGACGCAGATCATTCCGAGCTGGGCGAGCATTACGGTCATCGTCGTCGGCGCCGCGCTGCTGATCATCAACCGCAAATAGCATCGCTGCGGTGCGGCCGAAGTCGACAGTCTTCACGGCGCGAATCCGCGGGCAGCGAAGCTCGATACACCGGAAAAGATGCGCCGTGTGCGCGAGGCGTTCGCGAAGCTCGGATTGAAGATTCCGCCGGGCCTCGAGGACGCCTGATATTGACGCCTCCGCCCGGTCTCGAGGGTGACCGATTGACGAAGCGCGGGGATGCTCCCAGAATCCCGAGCCCCAAACAACGGGAGGTGATTCTCGATGACGGCTTTGAGCGCACTGCTCGTTCCGATCGTGCTTTCGGCGGTGATCGTATTCGTCGCGAGCTCCATCATTCACATGGCGTTGCCGTGGCACAAGAGCGACTATCCGAAGGTTCCGAACGAGGATCGCGTGCGCGAAGCGCTGCGTCCGCTCGCGATACCGCCCGGCGACTACATGATCCCGCGCGCGACCAGCATGCAGGACATGAAATCGCAGGAATTCATGACGAAGATGAACGAAGGGCCGGTTATGGTCGTCACGGTGATGCCGAACGGCCCGTGGACGATGGGGAAGAACCTCACGCAGTGGTTCGTCTACAGCGTCATCGTCGGTGTCTTCGCAGCTTACGTCGCCGGCACTGCGCTGCCTCCGGGCGCACCGTATCTGCGCGTGTTCCAGCTCGTCGGAGTCAGCGCGTTCATGGGCTATGCGCTCGCGCTCTGGCAGCTTTCGATCTGGTATCGCCGCGACTGGACGACGACGATCAAATCGAACGTCGACGGGCTTGTCTACGCGCTGCTCACGGCGGGCACGTTCGGATGGTTATGGCCGCACTGACGGCGATGACCGAACACGGTGCCGGAATCACGCCGCAACGTTAGCGCGCACGACTGACCGACGACGCCGGCGATGAAGGACATGCTCGTCAGGCTGTATGCGCTTCCAAGTGCGGAGGAGGCGGTTGCCGACTGCGCGAAGCGCGGCGTGACGATACGCAGGGCGCTGGCGCCCGAGCGGGCCGCACTCGTCGATTGGGTGCGCGCGCATTTCGCGAGCTCCGCGGCGGAAGTGGAGACCGCCTTCGCGCAGGTGCCGGTGACCTGCTTCATCGCGCTGCGCAACGACACGATCGTCGGCTTCGCGTGCTACGACGTGACGTGCCGCAACTTCTTCGGTCCGGAGGGCGTGGTGGACGCGGAGCGCGGCCGCGGCATCGGACGTGCACTGCTGCTGTCCGCACTGCACGCACAGCGGGAACGCGGTTACGCTTACGCGATCATCGGCGGCGTGGGCCCGGCGCCGTTCTACGAGAAAGTCGTCGGCGCGATTCCGATCCCGGGCTCGACGCCAGGCATCTACGCCGGCTTGCTCAAACGATGATCTCGTGACGGCAGGAGGCCGCGCCACGCTGTTCGCCGCAGAACGGTTTCGCGCAATCGAGCTCGGCGCCGGGGACGCGCCCTGGCTGCAACGATTCTTCGACGAGAACCCGGAGTATTTCGTCATTGTTTCCGAGGAAGGTCCGACATCCACCGAAGCGAGCGATACGATCCACGACCCGCTCCCGGGCGGCTGGACGTTCACGAAGAAATGGTCGATCGGTTTTGTCGATGCAAACGGCTCGATGATCGGGATGGCAGATGTCGTTTCGGACATTCTCGCCCAGCACGTCTGGCACATCGGCCTCTTCATCGTGGCGACGCGGCTGCACGGTGCAGGCACCGCGCAGCTTCTGTATGCGAGTCTCGAGCGCTGGACGCAAGAGCATGGCGCGGAGTGGCTGCGGCTCGGCGTCGTCGAAGGCAATACGCGTGCGGAGTGCTTCTGGCAGCGCTGCGCCTTCGTCGCCGTGCGTACGCGCAGCATGCAAATCGGCAAGCGCACGCCTACCATTCGCGTGATGTACAAGCCGCTCGCCGATGGCAGCCTCGGCGAATACCTGAGTCTCGTCCCGCGCGACCACCCGGACGCACCGTGACGGCACGGGAAAGTTACGGGAAGAACCGTGTTCGCAGCCTGTTTGCCGTCACAGCCAGCTTTTGAAGGGAACCATCATGAGTGAAGCACAGACCTACCCCTATGCGACCCACCTCGACATTCGCTATCCGCCGCTCGCGCTGGTCGACGTTCCCGACCTGATCGCGACCTGCAAGGATCGCTGGTACAACCAGACGCTTTGCCAGGTCAACGCCTCGGTCGTCCGCCTCGGCGTCGTTCAGGGCGAATACCACTGGCACAAGCACGACAACGACGACGAATTCTTTTTCGTGATCGACGGCCGCTTCATGATCGATCTCGAGGACCGGACGGTCGAGCTCGAGCCGCAACAGGGCTTCGTCGTGCCGAAAGGCGTGGTCCATCGAACCCGGGCGCCGGAGCGCGCGGTGATCCTGATGGTCGAGAACGCGGGCATCGTGCCGACGGGCGACGCCTGACGCGAGGACAACGGAGACAACGATGTGCAGGAACATCAAGCTGCTCTTCAATTTCGCGCCGCCGGTGACCGACGAGGAGATCCGGGCGGCAGCGCTCCAGTTCGTGCGCAAGATCAGCGGCTTCAACAAGCCGTCGAAAGCGAACGAAGCGGCGTTTCGCGCCGCCGTCGACGGTGTGGCCGCGGTTTCGACGACGCTCCTCCACGCGCTCGAGACCACGGCGCCGCCGAGGGATCGCGCGATCGAGGCCGCCAGGGCGAAGGCGCGCGCGGCCGTCCACTATGCGCGCGCGGGCGGCGGTTGATCGCCGGGCGTCGACGCATCTACAATCGAATCATGCGTTCTTCCATCGACCCGGATCGGCTGCACGCGCTCGTCGCGTCGCTGCGCGATTTTGCGGTGCGGGCGAAGGGCTCGCTCGACGACGAGATCCGGAGCTATCCCACGCCCATTCCACGCTGCGATGCGCAGTTCAACCACGCCTATGCGCAACGCGCGCTGCTCGCTGCATTGCTGCAGCGGATTCCGTCGGAGCCGAACGACGACGACAACGCGAGCGCGATGCTGAGCGCGATGGCGGAGTTCGCGGCATCACCGCCAATCGGCGAATCGGCCGAGGAGCGCGCGCTGCGGGCCCGGATCGCCGACGAGCTCGCGGGCGCCGGCGTGCCGATCGTCGCGAGCGCGGAGCGGAGCACAGCCGATCTGTCGGCAGGCAGCCACTGAAGCCGGCGCCCGTCGCGCGTGGGGCCTTGGCGCCTTGGCCGCCATCGCTGCCCAGGCGCCGCGGCTTCCTCGCCAACCGAACCTCGGCCGGATCCTGGAGTCGAAGATGGCGGGCGGCGATGCTGCAGCGATGAAAATCGACAGGCTCGATCATCTCGTCCTCACGGTGCGCGACATCGAGGCCACCTGCGAGTTCTATTCGCGCGTGCTGGGCATGAGCGTCGTCACGTTCGCCGGCGGGCGCAAGGCGCTCCAGTTCGGCGCGCAGAAATTCAATCTTCACCAATTCGGCAGCGAGTTCGATCCGAAGGCGGCGCATCCCACGCCGGGATCGGTCGACGTCTGCCTGATCTCCGCCGTCCCGCTTTCCGACGTGGTCGCGCATCTCGCTCGCTCCGGCGTTGCTATCATCGAGGGTCCCGTCGAGCGCACCGGCGCGCAAGCGCCGATCCGCTCGGTCTACTTTCGTGATCCCGATATGAATCTCATCGAAGTGTCGACGTATGACCCCGGCTGACGCTGCGTTACGCGCACTGATCGCCGTCGTGCTCGTCGCTGCATCGACGGCGGCTCTCGGCTACAACCAGGAACGCGCGCGCGCCTACTTCGCCCGGGAGCTCGCCGAGTGCGGCGCATGGTATGAGCTCGTCGCCGAGGCGCCGGGACTCGACGACATCACCCGGATACGGTTTCGCGCCGTGGCGACTTCGCTCGTCAGCACTTCTGCCGACGTCGCGACGGAGCCCTGGGCGCTGACGCAGAAGGATCTCGCGGCGAAGACGATTCGACGCGAGATGGGCAACTCGTGGAACAACTACGCGGTCGTCGACAAGATATACGGACAGCTCTGTCGCGACATCGCGACCGATCCTGCTGCGCGGCAGAAGTACTGGCGGGACAGGTACCGTTGAGGTGATCATGTCAAAGATCGAAGCCCGATTGCAGTCACTCGGCCTGGTGCTGCCAGCGCCGTTGCAGCTTCCGCCCGGTGTGGTGTTGCCGTTTCCATGGGTACGCGTTCGCGGCAATCGGGCCTATGTTTCGGGCCATGCGGCGCAGAACCCTGACGGCACGCTCGCCGCGCCGCTCGGCAAGGTCGGGCTCGGGGTCTCGCTCGACCAGGCGCACTCGCTGGCGCGCCTTGCGGGGCTCTCGATACTCGGGAGCCTCAAGCGCGAGCTCGGCGATCTCGATCGCGTCTCGGCGTGGCTTCGCGTGTTCGGCATGGTCAACTCGGCGCCGGGATTCAATCAGCAGCCGCTCGTCATCAACGGGTTCTCGAACCTGATCCTCGATCTCTACGGCCCGGAGCGCGGCAGCCACGCGCGCTCCGCGATCGGCATGGCCGAGTTGCCGCTCGGCATCCCCGTCGAGATCGAGGCTGAAGTCGAGATCGACGGCTGAACCCCATCGAGCATCGCGCGAATTTGTCAACATTGTTGACGAATTCGCGTTCGGAAGCGAAGTCTTCATGAGCGCATCGCCGCAACCGCTACGCATCGGCATCCTGGGCGCCGCGAATATCGCGCGGTACTTCATCAAGGACGTCCGCACGTCATCGAAGGTCCGCGTGGAGGCGCTCGCGAGTCGAGACATCGAGCGCGGCAAAGCGTTCGCCGCCGCGAACGGCGTGCCGCGCGTGGTCCCGACGTACGAGGCGCTGCTTGCCGACCCCGCGATCGATGCGCTCTACAACCCGCTGCCGAATAGTCTGCACGCGGAGTGGACGATTCGCGCGACGGACGCAGGCAAGCACGTGCTCTGCGAAAAGCCGATTGCCGCCTCGACGGTCGAGGCGAGAGACATGTTCGAGGCTGCGCGCCGCAACAACGTCTATGTCGTCGAAGCGTATCCGTACCGCGCCCAACCGCAGACGATCAAACTGAAGGAGCTCGTCGACGCCAAAGCGATCGGACGCTTGCAGCTCGTTTATGCTTCGCTCGGCTTCCTGATGACCGATGCGTGCAACATCCGGTTCGATCCGACGCTCGCCGGGGGATCGTTGATGGACGTGGGAAGCTACCCGGTCAGCCTCGCTCGAATGATCGCCGGCGAGCGACCCGTGCGTGTCCATGCGATGGCACGAATGGCCGAAACCGGGGTCGACCGCACGGTCGTCGGCTCGCTCGAGTTCGCGAGCGGGCTTCTTGCGCAGATCTCGTGCAGTTTCGCGACCGGCCGCTTTCGTCAGGCCCACATCGTCGGCGACGCGGGATTGATCGAGACGACCTATCACAACGACACTTCGGCCACGCAGCCGCCGATCGTCAACATTCGCCGCGGGATCGGCTTCGACGCGCCGTTTGAATCGATCGAATGCGCCGCGATCGGCGGCTTTCTCGCCGAAGCTGACGCCTTTTGCGATCTGGTGCGCGGCGGATGGGATCGCTGGCCGGGGGCTACGCACGACGAGTCGATCGACATCATGCTGACGATCGAAGCGCTCGCAGCGAGCATTCGCTCGGGAATGCCGGTCGCCGTCGGCACCTAGGCGATTCGCCGCCGAAGCCGGGCGAGGAACGCCCGCTCGCCACGCGTCGGTCCGCGCGGCTAGCGCTTCAACGCACGGCACTCGAGCGGCAGCAGTCCGTCCTTGATGCTCCTCAGGGTCGAGCCGTTCACCGTCATCTTGCTCGGCGCCTCCGCGCTTCCGCATACCCACGCGACGGGCACGATCGGCGCGTCGGCGACGACTGCGGGGCGCAACGAGAGAACGTTTCCGGAGATCGCCCCGCTCGCGCGATTGCCGAACGTGATGTGAATGGCGCCGTCGCGCACCGTGACCGACGTCACATAGTTCGCGACGATCTTGTCGGGAACCGGCAGCCCGGCCGCCGCATTGTCGGCGGGGAAGGTCTGCGTCGCCGCCCATGCGTCGGCGACGGGCTTCTTTGCAACGTCGGCGAGAGGCAGCGATTCCCGGATCTGGTCGCGAACGATCCGCTCGAGGTACGACGGAACGGCCAGTGTCGCCAGGATGGCGATGACCGCAATGACCGCCACCATTTCCATCATCGTGAAACCGCCCCGCCGCCTGCTTATCGACTGTCCTGCATCCACCCCTTTCGTCGGCATGGCGCATCATAATTCACTCCCTCCGCGATGTCGGCTACCATGTACCTGCCGGCCCGTGTCATCGCCATCTTGGCGTCGCAGCTCGAATCCCCCGCCCGCGACAAGGAGACTCCATGCCGCTCGTTACCGTCACGCTCCGCAAGGGGAAATCCACGGAGTTCAAATCCGCCGTTCTCTCGGCCGTTCATCGCGCGCTCGTCGCTTCGGGCGTGCCGGAAGCCGACCGCTTCCAGCGGGTTCTGGAGCTCGGTCCCGACGACTTCCGGTTCGATCCCACGTATCCGGACGCGAGCGCGCCCCGGACCGACGACTTCGTCCTGATCGAAGTGCTGCTCTCGGTCGGGCGCAGCGTCAAGGTGAAGCGCAAGGTTCTTTCCGACATCATCGCCGGCATCGAGTCGGCGCCGGGATTGCATCGCGACGACGTGATGGTCGTCTTCAAGGAAACGCAGTGGGAGAACTGGGCGTTCGCCGGCGGCCGGATCATCCACGCCTAGGACGCGCGCTTCACGATCGACGCTTTCGACGAACGGATCGCACGTGACCGAATTCTGCGAGCACTTTCGCGACATCGAGCCGGTGACGCCTTCGAGCAGGGGCTGCGAGGATTGCCTCGCGATCGGCGCGACGTGGACGGAGCTTCGCGTTTGCCTCGTCTGCGGCCACGTCGGATGCTGCGAGGATTCCGAGCATGCGCATGCGCTCCACCACTTCAACGCAACCGGTCATCCGGTCATCGCACCGCTCTCGCGCAGCGAGACGTGGGGATGGTGTTATATCCATCGGCGATATTACGATCCGATGCCCGCCAACCGGTTCAAGCGGCGCTCGCCGCTCGCGGCGTTGTTCGGTCGCTCGAGTCGCTGACGAGGGGAATCCCGCCGTGTCCGAGTACGTCGTCACCGTTCGCTGGGAACGCGCCGGCCAGCGGTTCATCGACAACAAATACCGTCGCGCCCACACGTGGTCGTTCGACGGCGGCATCGAGGTTCCGGGGTCGTCATCGCCCACGGTCGTTCCGCTTCCGTATTCGGAAGCGCGGGCGATCGATCCCGAGGAAGCGTTCGTCGCTTCGCTTTCGAGCTGCCACATGCTCTGGTTTCTGTCGATCGCCGCGCAGCGCAAGTTCTGCGTGGAGAGCTACGTCGACGAAGCACTCGGCGTAATGGGCAGGAATGCCGCCGGCAAGCTCGCGATGACAAAGGTCACGCTGCGGCCGAAAGTCGTGTTCGTCGGTGAGCATCGGCCGACAACCGATGAGATTGCCGCGATGCACCACAAGGCGCATGACGAGTGCTTCATCGCGAGCTCCGTGACGACCGACGTCCGCTGCGAGCCGGTCAGCTCGGACGCCGGTCCGGCAACGCTATAGAATTGTTCGAACTGGGCGCCGCATCACCCACAAGGATCAGGAGGCTACGATGAACGAAGAGACCTTCAACCTGAGCATTCGGAAGTATCTGAAGATGGTCGGCATCAATTCGCAGCGCGAGATCGAGCACGCGGTAGCGAACGCGATCTCGGCAGGCCGCATCAAAGGTACCGAGTCGTTTCCGGCGACGGTGAGACTGCAGGTGGCCGGATTGAACATCGACGTGAAGTTCGACGGCGACATCAAGCTCCAATAGCGAAGCGCGGGGCTCCGGATTCGATGAGCACGTTCAATTCGAAGCAAAACCGGATTGCGCTGCATTCGCACGCGGACGCGTGACGCGCGATGACCCGAGCGCAGTGACGGGCGACGAAGCCGGCGAAGTCACGGGCGCCGAAGCGGGGATAACGGCGCGCCTGCGAATCGAGCCGTTGCGTGCCGATCACGCGGCGCCGCTCTTCGATGCGCTCTCGGACCCGAGGATTTACGCGTACATTCCCGACGAGCGCCATGCGAGCGTCGACTCGCTTGCGCGGCGCTACGCGTTCCTCGAATGCGGCGCTCCCGAAGGCGTCGAGGAGGTTTGGCTCAACTGGGCGCTGCAACGCATCGACACCGGTGCGTACATCGGCACGCTACAGGCGACCGTCGTGCCGCAATCGCGCGCCTTCATCGGCTACGTGCTGACGCCTTCCGCCTGGGGCCGGGGATTTGCGACCGAAGCATGCCGCTGGCTCGTGACCGCGCTGAACGCTCATTTCGCCGTCGACGAGATTTTGGCGACCGTCGATACGCGCAACATGGCGTCGGTGCGCGTCCTCGAGCGACTCGGCTTCGCTCGGATCGGAACATCGCCTGCCGAGATTCGCGGCGAAGTCACGACGGATTTCCGCTATCGCCTCGGTGCCCCACCGGCCGCTTGACGTGTCACGAAGCCTCGCTTGACGGTATGATCGGCTCGCATTGACGCCTCTGTCTCCCACGAAAGGTCATCGATGCTCGTCATCTGGGGAAGGAACAACTCGGTAAACGTTCAGAAGACGCTGTGGTGTTGCGAGGAGATGGGACTACCGTACCGGCGCATCGATGCCGGCGCCACGTTCGGCGTCGTCAACACGCCCGAGTACCGCAAGCTCAATCCGAACGGCCTCGTCCCCACGATCGACGACGAAGGATTCGTGCTGTGGGAGTCCAACGCGGTCGTCCGCTATCTCGCCGGCAAGCACGGTCACGGCGGGCTCGCGCCGAGCGATCCGCGCGCACGCGCGATCGCCGATCAATGGATGGACTGGCAGGTGTCGCTCTTCTGGCCGACGATCCGCGCATTGTTCATGGGCCTCGTCCGCACGCCGGAGCCGGAGCGCGACCACAAGGCGATCGAGGCGTCCCGCGTAAAGACCGCCGAGGTCCTGGGCATCGTCGACAGGCAGCTAGCCGCGCGCGCGTTTCTCGCCGGAGATGCGCTGACAATGGGCGACATTCCGATGGGCTGCAGCATCTGGCGCTGGATGGAGCTGCCGATCGAGCGGCCAGCGCTGCCGAACGTCGAGCGGTGGTTCAAAGCGCTGACCGAGCGACCTGCCTACAAGAAAACGGTGATGCTGCCGCTCACCTGAACGGCTGCACGCCGCGGCAATCGCGCCACCCGTGCGCTTGCGCGGCCGATGCCGCGAGCCGTTGCGGCGCGAGGAAAGCGCGATCGATCGAGGGATCCGGATGCAAAAGTCCCGAATGGAAGCATTCAGCGACGGCGTGATCGCGGTGATCATCACGATCATGGTGCTCGAGATGAAGGTCCCGCATGGCGATGAACCGGCTGCGCTCCTGCCGCTCATTCCGGTTTTCATGAGTTACGCGCTGAGCTACGTCTACGTCGGAATCTTCTGGAACAATCATCACCACATGCTGCACGCGACGCGGACGGTAAGCGGCCCGATCCTGTGGGCGAACCTGCACCTGCTCTTCTGGCTATCGCTCATCCCGTTCGTCACCGGCTGGATGGGCGAGAACGATTTTGCCGAGATCCCCGTCGCGCTCTACGGCTTCGTGCTGCTGATGTCCGCGCTCTCCTATAACTTGCTGAGCCACAGTCTCATCAAGCACGAGGGCCGCGATTCGATGCTTGGCACCGCCGTCGGCAAGGACTTCAAGGGAAAGATATCCGCCGCCATCTACGTGGCAGCGATCCTGCTCTGTTTCGTCAACCGGTGGATCGCCCTCGCCCTTTACTACGTCGTCGCGGTGCTATGGTTCATCCCCGATCGTCGGATCGAACGGATGCGCGAGCGCTGAAGGAACCACGATGAGCGCGCAAGTCCCGACGATTGCCGAGCTCGATCAGGTGCTCGCCGCCACGCCGTTCCTCGAGCCCTACGGCTTCCGCGTCGAGTCGGCGAGCGGGGGAGAGTGCAAGCTGCTCGTGCCTTTTCGGTCGTCGCTCGAACGGCCGGGCGGCATCGTCAGCGGAATGACGTTGATGGGGGCCGCCGATGTCGCGATGTGGCTCGCGATCATGACGTTGCGAGGCGTCGACGAGCGCTGGGTCACTTCCGACATGAAGACCGCGTTCCTCAGGAGCGCGCGGAACGAAGACATCTGGTGCGCGGCACGCGTGCTCAAGTCGGGCAAGCGGACGATGTACGGGACAGCCGAGTGCGTCAGCGAAGCGGCCGGACTGATCGCGCATCACGTGCTCACGTACGCGCGCGTCGAGGCGTAACGGAACCGCCGCTCGACCCGGGCGCCGCACGGGCTGCACGTCACACCCTGGGCCACCATTGGCAATGACCGTCCGCCGGGGCTAATCTGTCGGACTCCGGCGGCGCCGCGACGGCGCTTTCCATCAACCGAGCGAATGGAAGGAAGCACATGGGCGCACGCACTCCCGAGGACCTCGACCGTCTTTTCGCAATCGCGCTCAATGCCGGCGATATGGAGGCGATGATCGCCCTGTACGAACCGAAGGCAGCGTTGCGTCCGGCGCCGAGCCAGATCGTCGAGGGCCACGCCGCGATACGTGACGCGTTGCGCGGTTTTCTGCAAATGAAGCCGACGATCGAGCTTTCTCCGAAAGTCCTGGGGCAATGCAGCGACATTGCGCTGGTCAGCGCGCGTTGGACGCTCAAGGGCACCGGTCCCGACGGAAAGCCCGTCGAGATGACCGGCACGAGCGTCGAAGTCGCGCGCAAGCAGACCGACGGCACTTGGCTGTTCGCAATCGACACGCCATGGGGACTCGAGTCGACCGCGTGAGCCGCGCGCCGAACTCGACGCGACGAACCGCGTCGAACGGTATGTCCTGCCCCTTCGCTGAACAAAGGAACCACGATGACCAAGGGAAGCTGTCTCTGCCGGGCAATTCGATTCGAAGCCGGCGAGGTTTCGTTCTTCGGCCACTGTCACTGCTCGATGTGCCGGAAAGCACACGGCGCGGCCTTCGCCACATGGGCGGGCGTGCCGGCCGAGACGTTCCGGTTTCTCGCCGGCGAAGAGCAGGTGAAGCTGTATGAATCCTCGCCCGGGAATCACCGTGCGTTCTGCCCGATCTGCGGCTCGAACGCGCCGGCGAAATCGTCGGACGGCAAGATGTTCTATGTCCCGGCGGGACTCTTCGACGACGATCCCGACACCCGACCGAGCTTGCACATGTTCGTCGGCTCGAAGGCGCCGTGGTGGGAGATCAGGGACGATCTGCAGCAATTCGACGAATACCCGACGTGACAGAATTCATGACCTCTGGATGCGCGCGAACGCGATGCGTTTCACCCACTGAATAGCGATGCCGACCAGGCGTCGAACGCCGGATACCGCTCGCCTCGACCGCATCGTCGCCGAGGCGCGACAGAGGCAGGATGCCCGCGCGCAGACCTATCGCGAGCAAGCGCTCAAGCTCTTCCCATGGATCTGCGGGCGCTGCGCGCGCGAGTTCGACCGCTCGAACGTTCGGCAATTGACCGTCCACCACAAGGATCACAATCACGACAACAATCCGCCGGACGGCAGCAACTGGGAGCTCCTCTGCGTGTACTGCCACGACAACGAGCACTCGCGAGAGCTCGAGGCGGCCGCGAGCGGCGCAGCGGCTGCTCGTGACGAGAAGGCCGTCGCAACGCATCGACCGTTCGCCGATCTCGCCGACCTGATGGCGAAGCGGCGGAGGCACCGATGACAATGCGTCTCGCGGCCGATGCCCTCGTTGCGCTCCATTTGGCGTTCATCGTCTTCGTCATCGCCGGCGGCGCCCTGACGCTCGTCGATCGCCGCTGGGCGATCGTCCATCTGCCGGCCGTCGCGTGGGCGGCGTTCACGGAATTCACCGCGACCGTCTGTCCGTTGACGCCTTGGGAAAACGTATTGCGCGCGAAAGCCGGCGAAGGCGGATATTCCGAGAGCTTCATCGAGCACTACATCGTGCCCGTCATCTACCCGCAAGGGCTTACTCCGGATGCGCAGTTTGCTCTCGGCATCGGCGTTGTCGTTCTGAATGTCGTCGTCTACGCGATTGCCTGGCGCAGGCACGCACGAGCTCGCGCCGCGGAACGTCCGACGCAACACATGACGCGCAGCGCATAACAGGGTACGCTCCGGATCTCGGGCGCCGGTCGAAAAAAGAGGTTTGGCGGGGTTGGTCTTTTCGTCCCGCGCGCCGGGGAGATCCGAGCATGACGATTTGCCCGATTGCGCTTGCGGTCGGTTGCAGGAAGTGTCCGATTTTCGCGGTCTGCCCGGTGAAGGGCGTGATCGGCGACTACCGAGCTGAAGGAGAGGCGCCGACCAAGGCGGCGAAGGCGCGGCCGAAGGCGGGGCCGAAGCGCGGAGCCAAGAGCCGCCGCTAGGCGTGGC